>JBEPWX010000132.1:0-7679 GCA_041642235.1 Mariniphaga sp. | reverse complement strand
TCCAGTCCATACTTATCAATATTCATGGCATGAAGGGCAATTTTTGTAATTTCAATGTCTATATTTCCGTTGCCTTTTACCTGTGCAAAATCCCGCACCCGGCGTAAAAGGGAGTTTACAATACGAGGAGTTCCTCTGCTCCTGCCCGCAATTTCAACTGCAGCATCTCTACTTATTTCTACTCCAAGAATTCGGGCCGAACGTTCCACAATTTCCTTTAAAACATCATTGTCATAGTATTCGAGGTGGGAGTTAATACCAAAACGTGCTCTCAGAGGCGATGTAAGCAATCCTGAGCGCGTGGTAGCACCTATAAGGGTAAAAGGGTTTAGTTCAAGTTGAATTGAGCGTGCAGAAGGTCCCTTATCAATCATTATATCTATCCGGTAATCCTCCATTGCCGAATAAAGATATTCTTCCACCACAGGAGATAACCGGTGGATTTCATCTATAAAAAGTACATCCCTTTCTTCAAGATTAGTAAGCAGTCCTGCCAAATCACCCGGTTTATCCAACACGGGACCGGAAGTAATTTTTATACCTACACCAAGTTCATTAGCAATGATGTGTGACAAAGTAGTTTTTCCTAATCCTGGTGGTCCATGAAGTAAAACATGATCAAGAGCTTCATCCCGCATTGAAGCTGCTCTTACAAAAATTTCCAGATTTTCAACAATTTGCTTCTGCCCCCGAAAGTCATTAAATTGTAGCGGACGAAGTTTTTGATCGAATTCCCTGTCGGTATCCGGATAATTTGATCCTCGAATATCTAACTCTTCATTCATTAATTTTATCCAATATATTGCTTAATCATTTCGCGTAATTCATCAGGAGTAAATGGTTTTGGTAAATAATCATTCATGCCAGTCTGAATACATTTTTCTTTGTCATTATCCAAAGTATTAGCTGTAAGAGCTATTATAGGAACATTTTTACTTTTCCCTGTTTGCTTTTCATATTCCCTTATTTCTTTTGTAATTTGAAAACCATTTTTTTCAGGAAGCATAATATCCATAAGAATCAAATCGGGAGGATTATTTTTTACTTCCTCCATCGCTTCATTCCACTTGCCCACGCATACTACATCGTATTTCATTTTTTTTAAATGAAAACTTACTACCTTTTGATTTAGTACATTATCTTCCACTAAAAGTATTTTAAACACTTCTTTTTATTTATATTATTTATTTAAATGTAAAAGTAAAATATAATACAATTAATAATAGCCTGTTGATTGGTGTTAATATCATTCTTTCATTTTTTATGAAACAAGCATCCTCTGCAAAACTATCAAAATACCAACACTTAAAAATTAAATAAATTATTAAAGTTCAGTGATATAATTTTTTTTATTAACATCTGTTTATAAGAATAGATTCTTAAATGAGAAGTTTTACACCAGTGCATAACCTGTGGAAATATTCAATGAACTTTTGTGTTTAAATATTTTTCTATCCCGAAAATTTAGTTATAGTTTATAAATTCCGATAAATCAAAAATTTAATGTAAAAGATTATTTTTGTTTTTTAATATGTTTTTTAAACATTAATGAACAAACAGTAGTTTTTATAAATAACTGTTTGGAAAGAAATTAAGAATATAATGACAAAAAATTTCAACATACTTGTTAATAAGCTTAACCATTTTAGGATCAGATATTATACTTTTAAACTTTTAAAGGGAATAATTATTACAATTTTTCTTTTGCTGGTTTTATTTACAATGTTTTCAGTAATTGAATACATGGTATATTTACCCTCCGGCGCACGTAAAATTGTATTCTTTGGATTCATAGTTTTTGGTGGTTTAATTTCCCTACAATTCATACTAATTCCTTTACTTAGGTTGCTACATGTATTAAAACCAATCGGGTTAAAATCGAGTTCAGTTATTATTCAAAAGCATTTTACTGAAATAAAAGACAAATTGCTAAATATTATTGAGCTATCGGAAATTGATGATAAGTCTTCCTCGAAAGATATTGTATTTGCCAGTATTGATCAGAAAATAAATGAACTTAGCATATTTGATTTCAAGGAGGCTGTACAATATAAAAACCTGAAGCTGGTGATGATATATTTTATAACCAGTTTACTGATAACATTTATTGTGTTTGGTATAAATAAATCGATCCTTATATCTGCACCCAATCGTATCATTCATTACAATACACAATTTATAAAACCTGCACCCTATAGTTTTTACCTGCTGAATGATGAATTAAAAGCCTCAAAAGGAGAATCCTTTAAAATTAGGATGGAATCCAGGGGAAAAGAAATTCCTCAGGTTGCATATATAAATATAGAAGGGAATAATTATTTGATGAAAAGTACAGGTTCAGGTGAATTTGAGTATGATATGGCTTCAGTTATTAATCCTGTTAATTTTTATTTTACTGATTTAAAGTATACATCGGAGAGTTATTTTCTTCAGTTGCTTCCAAAACCAGGTATTAATAATTTTGAGGTAAGAATTACGCCTCCTTCCTACACAAATCTTCCTGTTCAGGAATTTACTAATACGGGAGATTTGCAGGTTCCTAATGGAACTTCTGTAGAATGGATTTTTCAGGGCATTGATATAGACACTTTATATTTTAGGATGACTGACTCATTAATTATTGGTGCACAACAAAGAAATGAAGATTTTTATGTGGAACAAGATTTTTATAAATCAGCAGATTATCATGTCTATATCCAAAATGATTTAACAGAACCTGATTTGGCACTATCCTATTCTGTAGATGTAATTCCAGATATATATCCAGAAATTAATATTGTACGTCTGCAAGACTCATTAAAAATGACCCGCTTCTTTTTTAAAGGTACAATTGGAGATGATTATGGGTTTTCATCTCTTAATTTTCATTATAATATTAATAATAATGATTCAGCTGTTTCGATACCTTTTGTAAAAAATCTAACTGATCAGGATTTTTATTTTAGTTTTGACTTTGCTGATCTCGGGTTATCATCTGGTTCTGTTTCATACTATTTTTCAGTTTCCGATAACGATGTAATTAACCATTTTAAAACAACAACATCTGATAATTTTGTTTTTAACTTGCCGAATAGGAAAGAAATTGCTGAAAAAGAGAATGAACAGTTTGAACAGTTTGAAAATATGCTTAAGGAAAGTGAAAAAATTGCAAAGGAGATTCAAAATGATTTACAGAACCTAAGGTTGAAAAACATGGATACAAATGTATCGGATTGGGAAAAAAATCAAATGGTAAATGAAGTTCTGTCGAAGCAAAATCAACTTGAGCAGTTGCACGAAAAAATTAAAAAAGAAAACGAAAATTTAAATAATTATATGAATTCGTTTAATGAACAGAACGAAGAAATTGCAAAAAAACAAAAAGAAATTGAAGAATTACTCGAAGAAGTTTTTACTGATGAATTAAAAAAGCTATTGGAAGAATTTCAGAAACTTGCCGAAGAATTTGATAGTAGAAAGCTCAATAAGCTTACCGAACAAATGGAATTTACCTATGAAGACTTACAAAAACAGCTCGACCGAAATCTGGAGATGCTTAAGAAAATGAAGGTAGAACAGAAATTTCAGGATGTTATTGATAACATTAGCCAAATGGCTGAAGAAGAGGAAAAACTTGCACAGGAACTTAATGAAGCCGATTTTGAAGAAGTTACCCAGACACTTGAACAGCATCAGCAGGAATTAAACGACCTTCAGAATGAATTAAATGATGCGCAACAATTAAATGAAGAGCTCGAAAAACAAATGAATTTTGATGACTTTAATGAAGAGTTTAAAGACATTCAAAAAAGTATAGAGAAGAGTAAAGATGAATTAAATAATAAAAATCAAAAAAAAGCTGGTTCAGGAATGAAGGAATCTTCTGAAAAGATGAAGAATATGGCATTTGCTATGCAACAAATGCTTGATTCAAATACAATTGAGCAAAAAATGGAGAATATTCAGAATCTGAAACAAATTTTAAGCAATCTTGTCTATCTTTCTTTTGAACAGGAAAAGGTTTTAAAAGAACTTTCAGGTATTCATACAACTGATCCATCTTTAAATGAACTGAACCGGATTCAAAAGAAAATACAAGATCAAAGTCATATAGTTAAAGATTCGCTTTATGCACTGGCTAAAAGAACACCTCAGATTAACAGCATGGTGAATAATGAATTGGTTAAAATGGAACTTAACCTTGAAAAAGCGATGGACGAGATGAATGAAGGGTTGTATCCTAACGCGAGAGCAAGTCAGCAATTTGTGATGACTGCAACCAACAACCTTGCCTTGCTGTTAAATGAAGCACTTGATAATCTTGAACAACAAATGGCTAATGCTCAACCAGGTGAACAGGATGGAGAGAGCCCGGGACAAGGAAAGCCTGGAATGAACCTGCTTAAGGAGCAATCGGAAAATATAAAGCAACAGTTGCAGCAGATGATTGATCAAATGAAAAATGGTAACTCTCAAAATATGAACCAGCAATTGGGTCAATCGCTTATGCAGCACGAAATGATGCAGCAGATGCTGAGAGAGGTAATGAATAGCGGTGGAGTTGGAAGTGATGCTAAAAAATCGCTGCAACAAATTGATGATATTCTGGAACAAAACCGCCGACAATTAATGAACAAAAACGTTAATTCCCAAATGATTTCACGGCAGAATCTTATTACCACTCGTTTACTGGAAGCTGAAAAGGCTGAATTGGAACGTGAATTTGAAGAAAAGAGAGAAAGCAAAAGCGCAGAGGATTTCTACAGTAATCCGGTGCAATTCTTTGAATATAAAGATAATAATAATTCATCGCTCGAATATTTGAATAGAAGTTCACATAAACTCACTAATTTCTATAACAATAAATATAAGCAATATATGGATAACGTACAAAAGGATTAAAAATGAAAATGCCTCTTAAAATACTTGCTATACAGTCTGATAAAAAAGAATTAATTAAAGTTGAGCAGTTCCTTAAGTTTTTTTTTGAAGAGAAAAACCTGCCCGATGATGCTTTTAATAAAGTATTTCTGTGCGTTTCGGAAGCTGTAATTAATTCAATAGAACATGGAAATAAAGGTAATAACAATAAAAGAGTTACCATTATAGCATCTTGCATAAATAATAACTTAAAAATTGAAGTTTCGGATGAAGGAAATGGTTTTGATTATAATGACGTAGCGAATCCCACCACTAATGAAAACATCCGTAATGAAACAGGAAGGGGAATTTTTATAATGAGGTCAATATGTAGCAATCTGAATTTCACAGATAAGGGAAAGTGTGTGGAGATAAAAATAGAATTAGTGTGAGCAAGGTAGCATTTTACTATGAGGACGTAAAAGAGATAGAACTAAATCAAAAGACAGTAGAAAGGCAAGCTGAATTTCTAATATCTAATGAAAAGAAAAATATGGGAGATATTACTGTAATTTTTTGCAGTGATGACTATTTGTTAAAAATTAATGAAGAATATTTAGGACATCAATACTATACTGATATTATTACTTTTGATTATTGCGAAAATTCTCTTATTTCAGGCGATTTATTTATTAGTCTGGAACGTGTTGCATATAATGCGCAACAATATAGTACGAGTTTTAAAAAAGAGCTGTACAGAGTAATATTTCATGGATTGTTGCACTTGATTGGATATAAAGACAAAGTTACATCTGAAAAAAAGACTATGCGGCTAAAAGAAGATTATTATCTAAAGGGAATAGATTTTGATAAGGAAAAAGTATGATTTTTAATTACGATGTAATTGTTGTAGGAGGTGGTCATGCAGGGTGTGAAGCAGCAGCAGCAGCAGCTAATCTGGGATCCAGCACTCTGATGATAACCATGGATATGACCAAATATGCACAGATGTCGTGCAATCCTGCAATGGGGGGAATAGCCAAAGGACAAATAATTAGGGAAATAGATGCATTGGGAGGATATTCAGGAATTATATCCGATAAAACAACCATTCAGTTTCGAATGCTGAATCTGTCAAAGGGGCCAGCTATGTGGAGTCCCAGATCACAAAACGACAGGATGCGTTTTACAGAATTATGGCGAGGTACACTTGAGTCGTTAAAGAATCTTGACTTGTGGCAGGATGCTGTTATTTCATTAATCATTGAGGGCTCTCAGGTAAAAGGTGTTCGCACTAAAATGGGTGTTGATTTTTATTCCAATACAGTAATATTAACGAATGGTACTTTTCTAAACGGACTCATTCATGTAGGGTCCGCACAGATGAAAGGAGGCCGGATAGGAGAAGCTGCATCATATAATATTACGGAACAGTTATTTGATGCCGGTTTTACCACAGGAAGGCTTAAAACAGGCACACCGGTGAGAATTGACGGAAGAACCATTGATTTTTCAAACCTCATTGAACAAAAGGGGGATGATTCCCATTTTACTTTTTCATATCTCCAAAATACGAAATCAGAGTTAAATCAACGTTCATGCTGGATTACTTATACGAACCCGGAGGTTCACCAGGAACTAGAGAAAGGATTTGACTTCTCCCCAATGTTCGATGGTACCATTCAAAGTACAGGTCCCCGTTATTGCCCCAGTATCGAATCAAAATTGATCACCTTTAGAGAAAAGGAAAGACATCAGTTGTTTTTGGAGCCGGAAGGAGAATCAACGATTGAATATTATCTGAATGGTTTTTCATCTTCTCTGCCCTGGGAGGTGCAATATAAAGCAATTCAAAAAATACCAGGACTGGAGAATGTAAAAATATTTCGACCAGGTTATGCAATCGAATACGATTATTTTGATCCTACCCAACTTCACAATACATTGGAAACCAAATTAATAAATAATCTGTACTTTGCCGGTCAAATAAACGGTACTACCGGGTACGAAGAAGCTGCCGCTCAAGGGTTAATGGCTGGAATTAATGCTCATCTGCGTTGTTATTCCAAAGCCGACGAATTTGTTTTGAAACGAGATGAAGCCTACATTGGTGTGTTAATCGATGATTTGGTAACAAAAGGGGTAGATGAGCCTTACAGGATGTTTACAAGCAGGGCAGAATTCCGGATTTTACTTCGACATGATAATGCGGACGTTCGATTAACTGAGAAATCCTATAAATTAGGATTGGCTTCTCCAGAACGAATGAAATTGCTTAATGAGAAAAATAATCTTATAAATGAAATTATTGCATTTACTAAACAACTTAGCGTTAAGCCAAGTGCTGTAAATCAAGTACTTACAGATAAGAATACCGCTCCCTTACGTCAGGGTATGAAATTATATGATCTAATTTTACGGCCCCAGATTGCAATATTTGATTTAATTGATGTCCTGCCACCCTTCCAGGGATTTCTCACAAAGGTTCCTGAGCTAAGAAAAGACGAAATAATTCAGGGAGCTGAGATATCCATAAAATATCAAGGGTATATTAACCGTGAAAAAGTACTTGCAGAGAAACTGGATAAATTTGAAAATATTTTTATTGAGAATAAATTTAATTACAAACAACTTAAATCATTGTCAACTGAAGCAAGGCAAAAACTTGAGAGAATTAACCCAAAAACTATTGGACAGGCAAAAAGGATATCTGGTGTCTCACCTTCTGATATTAATGTTTTATTAATTCTGCTCGGCCGGTAAAGTGTTTCACGTGGAACAATTAATGGATAATATGGATATTAAAAGCAAAATAAGGGAGGTTTCTGATTTTCCCTCCA
>JBEPWX010000131.1:0-7728 GCA_041642235.1 Mariniphaga sp. | reverse complement strand
AATGGCATACATGGCATGTATGTGTGGTTCAGTATTTTTATGTGCAGAAGAAGAGATGAAATAAGCCGGTAAACGGATTAAAATTTAATCCAGAGGCCCTTCTGCAATCAGCAGAAGGGCCTTTGTTTTTTATACCGGTTAATTAAATGCTGAATTTGACAGAAAAAAAAATTGCAGAAATGAAATTAAAAAAGAACTTTTTACCTGTAGCAATAGACATTTCCAGAGAAAAACTTCTGATTGTTGGAGGCGATCGGAGCGCTGTGAAAAAGCTTGCAATTTTGCAACGTTTTGGTGCCGAAGTAGAGATATTGGCAAAGAAAGTATGTCCTGAAATCAAGCAAAGTGGTATTGTTTATTACGAAACGGAATACCATCCAAGGTACTTGCAGGACTACCTGATGGTTTACTCATGCACCAATAATGAAATCCTCAACCGGCAAATTGTCGAAGATGGCCAGGCAGCCGGTGTTCTAATTAACATTCATGATAAACCTGCGCTTTGCAGGTTCATATCGCCGGCCATATACAGAAAAGGAAATATTTCTGTAGCGGTAAGTTCCAATGGTGAGGATGTTTACGAGTCTATCAGGATAAGAAATGTTATCGGGGAATATTTACAATTGAACAACATTTAACTATGAACACAAAAGTGAATCCATTTACTGAAAGTCAGCTGGCTGCACTGGAGCAGGTAATCAGCGGAATTACCCCGGAACAGATTCTGTGGTTGAGCGGTTATCTTGAGGGAAGGCTTGCTGCCATTCAACCGAATAGTGTGGGTACGGCTGCTGCAACAACAGTTGCTGTTCAGACTAAAAAACATACAAAGCTGACTATTTTATTCGGAACTGACACCGGAAGGTCGGAAGCCCTGGCTGCAAAACTTGCTGAAAAAGCTGAAGAACGAAATATTGATGCGCACGTTATTAACATGTACGACTATAATCCGCGAAAGCTAAAGGAAGAAAAAAATGTAGCGGTTATAGTAAGCACACATGGAGAAGGAGAACCACCTGCCATGGCAGAAGATATTCACAAATTTTTGACTAATAAGCGTGCACCCCGTATGGAACATGTAAATTACTCGGTTCTGGCACTGGGTGACAAATCGTATAAATATTTTTGCCAGACCGGCAAAGATTTTGATTCTGCTTTTTCCCGTCTGGGTGCTGAAAGCATAACCCCAATCGTAAAATGCGATGTGCATTACGAAGAAGATGCCGAAGCCTGGATGAATCTCCTTTTACAGAATATTGCACCTGAAAAATATGCCAGGACAAACGGAAATGATGTTGTAATAAAGAAAGTCCCTGAATATTCAAAAAAGAACCCGTTCCAGGCCACCGTTCTTGAAAGGGTAAAAATCACAGGACGTGATTCAGACAAGGAAGTTTACCACCTGGAACTTTCCCTTGAAGGTTCGGGATTAACCTACGAACCTGGTGATGCTGCCGGTATATTTACTCAAAATCCTGCATTACTGGTAGACCAAGTAATTCAAAAATCAGGATTTGATTCTTCAGAAAACGTTAATCTGAAAGCAGGTGAAATTAATATTGGAGAAGCCCTCTCCCACCACCTGGAGATTACCTTGCTGACCCGTGAAGTTTTAACGAATTATTTTTTAAAAACTGGTAGTAAAAAAGTGGAAAAATTGCTCAGTGACGAGAACTTACTTGATGAATACCTTTACGGGAATGATTTGCTGGACCTTTTGGAAGATTTTCCTTTTGAATGGAAGGCACAGGAACTGGTTGACATTTTAAGGCAGTTACCTCCGCGGTTGTATTCAATTTCGTCAAGTCAGGAGAATGTAGGTGAGGAGGTGCATTTAACTGTATCGCTCGTAAACTTCGAACGAAAAAACCGGTACCGTGCAGGGGCATGTTCATCATACCTGTCAAATTGCATTGAAATAGGAGATCAGGTACCGGTTTATATTGAAAAAAATCCGGCATTCCGGCTGCCGGCAAATGGATCACCCATTATAATGGTAGGTGCAGGTACAGGAATCGCACCTTATCGTGCCTTCATGCAGCACCGCGAAAGCCTTAATATCAAAGGTGATTCCTGGCTCTTTTACGGTGATCGCCGGTTCTATTCCGATTTTCTATACCAGCTTGAATGGCAGAAGCTCTTGAAAACAAAGCACCTTAAAAAAATGGAGGTGGCTTTTTCACGGGATCAGAAAGAGAAGATTTACATTCAGCATAAACTGCTGGAACATCGGAAAGAGGTTTACCAATGGCTTGAAAAGGGTGCTTGCCTGTATTTGTGCGGCGACCGGAAGAATTTGGCAAACGATGTCAACAAAACCCTGCTGGAGATTATCCGGACAGAGGGCGGCATAAGTGAGAAACAGGCAGAAAAGTATATAAAGCAACTGAAACGCGAAAAACGTTTTCAAAGTGACGTTTATTAACCATAAAAAGAAACAACATGAGTGAAGAAATTAACTGGAAAGAATTATCGGACCTTGAAGAAATTAAATACAACAGCAATTATCTGCATGGTACTTTAAAAGAAAGTCTGGCCGATTCACTAACGGGTGCCATATCTCCTGCCGACAGGCAAATTTCCAAATTTCACGGAACATACCTGCAGTGGGATCGTGACATCGATAAGGAACGGAAACAACAAAAACTGGAACCGGCTTATTCTTTTTTAATAAGGGTACGTATGCCCGGAGGAATAATCAATCCGCAACAATGGCTGAAAATGGATGCATTGGCTGATAGCTATGCGAACGGTACATTAAAGATGACCACACGTCAGACGTTTCAGTTACATGGAGTACTTAAGAAAAACCTAAAAAAAACAATCAGCCAGATAAACGACAGCCTGCTCGATACCATAGCAGCTTGTGGTGATGTCAATCGAAATGTAATGTGTCATGCCAATCCGGCAGAATCACCACTGTACCCGGAAATCATGGAGTTGGCAAAAAAAATCGGGAGACATCTGCTGCCACAAACTACTGCTTATCATGAAATCTGGCTCGATAAAAAGCTGGTAGTCGACAGCAAAGAAGAAATAGAACCATTATATGGCCGGCGTTACCTGCCTCGTAAATTTAAAATAGGAACTATTATTCCCCCACAAAATGATTGCGACATCTTTTCGCAGGATCTTGGTTTTATTGCCATTGTAAAAAAAGAAAAAATTACAGGTTACAATATAGTTGTGGGAGGGGGCCTGGGCTCTACCTTTGGTATGCCTTCAACATATCCCCGAACCGGCAGTGTTATTGGATTCTGTAAACCGGAACAGGTGCTTACTGTTGCAGAACAGGTGATACGTATTCAGCGTGACTACGGCGACCGCAAAAACAGAAAAAATGCGCGTTTAAAATATACAATCGACCGACTTGGGCTGGATTGGTTTATAAATGAGCTTCAGAATCGATCCGCCTGCACCCTTGGCGAAGCAAAATCCTTTAAGCTCACCCGGACCGGAGACAATTTCGGATGGAAGAAAGGAACCGATAACAAATGGCACCTGACCTATTTTGTAGAGGGTGGTCGTATAAAAAACGATGGTAAACATCAGTTAAAAAATGCCTTACGTGAAATAGCGGATATCAGTGACGGAAATTTTATTCTCACCGGCAACCAAAATGTAATAATAGCAGGCGTTTCAGAAAAGGTAAAGAAGCAGGTGGAAACCATCCTGAAAAAACACAACGTTTCACCCGGCAGCATCTCAGGTTTGCGCAAAAATTCCATTTCCTGTGTAGCACTTCCTACCTGCCCCCTGGCCTTTGCAGAAGCCGAACGGTATTTACCCACCCTAATAACCCAACTGGAAAAAAAACTTCAAAATTACGGGTTATTGAAAGAAGAAATAGTTATCCGGATGACCGGATGTCCAAATGGCTGCGGAAGACCATACCTTGCCGAAATAGGACTGATAGGAAAATCATCGGGATACTACAACCTCTATCTCGGTGGCAGTTTTAACGGTGACCGGTTGAATAGGCTCTACAAGGAAACGCTTTCAGAAAATGACATACTGAAAGAACTGGATCACATTTTTAAAGATTATGCCGTTAACCGCAAAGAAAATGAAAAGCTGGGTGATTTTGTTATCCGTTCCAATTATGTAACGGAACTAAAACAAGGAAAAGATTTTCAGCATTAAATTCAGAAGAGAACAAATAAATTTATAAACAGGAACATCATGCGCAAAAGAATATCAATATTAGGTTGTGGCTGGCTGGGTACTGCATTGGGGTTGTACCTGTCCGCCAAAGGTTGGGGAGTAAGAGGTTCTACCGCCTCACAAGGAGAATGCAACCGCTTGGAAACTACAGGCATCGACACGTACTACATCAAAGTAGAACCGGATTCTGTTGAAGTGGACTATATGAACTTCTTTAATACCGATGTGCTGGTTATTTCACTGCCACCACAAAGACGGGATAACATCAGGGAACTTTTCCCCTGTCAGATCGACCAGATAATTAAGTACATCCACCGGTTAAATATCCCCAATGTAGTGTTTATATCCTCTACCTCGGTATACAGGAACATCAATGTAACGGTACGTGAAGGCGATGAGGGATTTCCTGACAAGCCTGTGGGCTATGCACTGCTGGAAGCTGAAAATAAACTCCTCGGATTGCGCGGAGTAAATACAACTGTAGTTCGGTTTGGTGGACTCATTGGTGCCGATCGTATCCCGCCCGGGTCATTAACCAGAAAGCAAAATGTGTATGCAGGAGCTCCGGTAAACCTCATTCACAGGAACGACTGTGTAAAGATAATTTCGGAAATCATCGCTCAGAAAAGATGGGGAGAGGTTTTTAACGCCTGCTGCCCCGACCATCCTACAAAACTGGAGTTTTATACCAAGGCAGCCCAAATACGAAATGTACCGCCTCCGGGATTTTCAAATGGTACCGGGGCTTATAAGCTTGTTAACAGTGATAAAGTACTCGGACAGTTAGGTTATTGCTTTGAGTATCCTAATCTCATGAATTATTTAAAAGAACTGGAAGAATGGGCCTACCACATCTGATATCTATTGTAGGTGCCGGTCCTGGTGACCCTGAGCTGTTAACAGTTAAAGCAATGAACCGGCTGCAAAATGCCCAGGTGGTTTTATACGATGCTTTAATAGGTGAAGAAATGCTTGAAATGGCACCTCCGGAGGCAGTAAAGATGTATTTCGGAAAATTGTATAATGACGGGCAGGACCCTCAGAAACGACAAGACGATATACATCAGCAGTTTTTGTATTGGGCTGATAAAAATAAACGTATTGTTCGATTAAAATCAGGTGACCCAATGGTTTACAGCCGGGGTGCAGAAGAAATCAGCTTTTGTCGCAGACATAATCTCAATGTTGAAGTTATTCCCGGAATTACTGCTGCCATGGCCGGAGCTTCACTCTTTACCACACCTCTAACTCAACGTGGGAAAAACAGCATGATTCTATTTTATACCGGCAGAAAAAATAATTGTGGCTATCCCCAGATTGAATCTGTGGTAAATGTTCTTCAAACTGGTTCCCCGGTAACTGTATACATGGGACTGACTCATCTTGTTGATTTGGCAGAATGTCTGATAAGCAAAGGTATTAAGCAGACAGTTACAGTTCTGATATTGTGCAGAATATCTCAAAATGGACAAAAAAAATACATGACAACGTTGGGTGAAGTGAGAGCATTCCTTCAAAAAAACAATCCTGTAACTCCCTCAACAATTATGATTGGGGAGAATTTAGAAATTTTGTAAAAGCTATCATTCCATTTTCAATGCACAAAGAATGAAATTTTACAATTTTTAGGTTTCATTTTTGATTTTCTCTGTTTGATTTTCGGTCAACTTTTTCCTCCAGCTGTTCATAATTTGAATGTTGGATTTTACCATTTTCAAATTAGTTGCACATTTTCTGTTTTCGAAGAATATACTTTTTCCGAATGCACCTATCAGACAAGCGTTTTTACAATTTTCCATTCCAGTTGCAGAAAAATCCCTATTTTCCCAGCCATTCTTCAGGATTAAGTTTCTGATTTTCGTGCCAGATCTGGAATTTTAGTATCGTTTTATTACCATCGTCGGGATCAGTGTATACTGTACCAACAGACTGCATTGCCGTTACTTTTTCACCTGTTTTCACCATAATCTCACGCAGGTTGGAATAGACTGACAGGTATTTCCCGTGACGTATGATTACGGCTGAATTTCCCCCGGTAATTCCAAATACACGGGACACTTCCCCATCAAAGACGGCTCTGGCCTTTGATCCCGGTTCGGTTGCTATATTGATCCCGTTATTTCGTACCTGCACCTTTTCAAGCACAGGATGCCGGTGAATTCCGAATCTTTCGGTAATAATACCCCGTTCCACCGGCCATGGTAATCTCAGCTTGTTTTGAGCGAAACTATCACCTATCAGCTTCTGTTCCGGTGTAAGTGAGTAGGCCGGTTCGCCGGCGGACCTGTTCTTACGGGCTTCTTCTTCAATTATATTCTGTATTTCCCGCTCGAGTTGCTGCTCAATCAGCTGCTGTTGTTCAAGCTTTTCGCGCAATTCACGTTGCCGGGTTTTTAATTTCTGTACTTCCTGGGATTGTAGATTTTTTTCCTCAGCCAATTTGCTTGCTTCCTCACGTGTTTCTTTAAGCAATAACTGGCGATTCTGCCGTTGATCCTCAAGCTGCCCGGTTTTTTCTTTCAACAACAATTGAATCTGCTTTATCGCTTCTGCCTGCCTGTTCCTGACTGAAGCATATCGTTGCATATACAGAAGCCGGCGGTATGCCTGATTGAAATTTTCGGCCGACAATAAAAACAAAAGAGGATTACCCGATTGATTGCTGATATAGGTCCTCCGGATTAGTCGTGCATACTCTGCCTTCATCTTTTCCAAATCATTGGTAAGCAATACAACGACCAGTTGGTTATTTTCTATAAATTCACGATATAACTTAATTTCTGCATCAAGTCCGGCAATTAATTGATTCCGCTGACGAATGTTGTTATTAATCAATTGCAGCCGACTCAAAGAAGATTTTTCCTCTTGTTGCACCTGATTTAAAAGACGAGAAGTTAATTCGATTTCCTTTACAGCATTTAGTTTCTTCTGCTGCAACTCTGACAGTGACTGGGCCCATGATGAGGCAGGACACAGGATAAACAAAACAAATAGTGCCGGAAACAAAAATTTCTCAAGGCAAAGGACGTTTGTAATTATATTTTGAAAAATCTTGCTTGCTTTCACTCCGCTGTTTTGTTGGTTTATTCATTCAACCTAAATTCAACAATAGAAAAAAGATCATTTTAATCTATTTAGCAGATGCTATCTTGTACGCACCCGCTGGTAACGACCAGGAATTTTCAGTTCTATAGAATCAATGTTATCGGTTGAAAAACCTCTCATTTTGATATTCAGTTCAGTCAATTCATTCCCTGAAAACATTTTCACATCGATGGCTGTGGGATAATCGTAGTCATCTATCTTTTCAAAATCCTTAAAGCTTACTTCCAGCTTCCGGTCATCGGCAGGATCTTCCATCACCAGCTTTTCAAGTACAAAACTATGAGCGTTGAAAAACAGTTTCCTAAAAATTAATTCTTCGTCATTGATGGCATTCGGGTTATTATTGTTTCTGATAAAAATTTTCCTTCTTTCAGAATTCGGCCTTTTCGAACGATTAACTGGCTGCAGCACATATCTGCCGTCTTCAACAGAAGTATCAAAAAGGTTATAACCGCTACC
>JBEPWX010000130.1:1309-7736 GCA_041642235.1 Mariniphaga sp. | reverse complement strand
ATTCTGAATCTATTTCTTTCCACAATTCAGAACGAACCATAATTCTTGAATTTCCTGCTCTTTCTGTAAATTCAGACCAATCCTTCCCAGGATGGGCTTCTTCAAATGCCTGCCTGTAATTAACTGAACCTAATTTTGAAAAATCTGCAAAATGATCCACTGTTACAACATCCGACTCCATACCTGTACCCCTGGGAAAAATATTTGACCATACAGTCCATCCAGTCCAACTACCATTTTTAATCAGTTCCTTACTAACAGGTTTTGCCAATTCATTTTCAAGTTGCATAAAATTGCCGCCAGGTTTTGTCTTCATAAAATTTACCACTATATATTTATGTGGCCCAGGATTTTCACTTCCTTCCGGATAAGCATAATTTGCCCGATACATCAGCTGTCTCTTAGCTAATTTTCTTGTATTTATTGTTTTTTCAAATTCCGTGTTAATGTCTTTTCCCGGATGAATTTTCTCAAAGTCAATTCCCTGGTATGGATCTTCGACATTATTAGGATTTGCATACACATTAACAGTAACATAGTTATATGCATCATCAGCTCCTGTATACATTACCTGATATAACACCCATCCAACTATTACACCTTTATTAATTCTCTCCTTGTGAATTGGTTTCCAAACGTTTTGTTCAAGATCAACGTAATTCTCTCCATCACCGGGTTTTACTTTCATAAAATCAACTTCAATAAATAAATTTGTATTTTCCTGAGCCAAACCAGTCTTAGCCATGAAACCAAACGTCATACAAATGAATAACACCAATCCCGTGTGAATCCAATTTAAATAATTCTTTTTCATGATTTTTATATGTTTGATTGTTGTGAGAACTAATACAAGTTAGACAAATTTTATAAAACACACAATTATATTCTTACATTATCATCTGATTATTAGATATTAATATAAGCTTTCGTTGTGCTATGAAGGGATTTTGACACAACAAATTCCTGGGCGTTCATTTAAAATCCTTCAAGAACTAATTCCAAATCGGGAAATTAAAAATAGATTCAAAATTTACTGGGTAGCAGAAAATAAATAGTGTGGTCCGGTTAATAATAAATTTTTTGGAAGGTTGACATTATTTGCATCGCTGGTTATTAACAGGGTACCAAACTTATATAAATGCACAAATAAAAATCAAGTCCGATACCGAATACTTATGACGAGCTCGAAGCTCAATAATTATTAAAGTTTAATTTTCAATACTAATTAGCATGAAAACGGTATGCGGACTTGACATATACAAAGGTATGATATTTTTGTGTATAATAATTATCCATGAGTTGATATTGAATCAATTTGGATTTTGATAAAAGAGCATCATTTACAGGAAACTGATATCGAGGGTACAGGTATCTAATGGATTTCTGTAAAGCGGATTTTAAAAGAGCATTGTGAATTTAAATTGCTTGAGAAGCATGTACATGTTGTGTAGCGTATTAACTATTTCACTAAAGGATTTGGTCTTTCAGGTACATATTTGCACATTTTTTCGATATACGCATTAATGTCCTTAAAGTTGTTTTTTTGCAAAAAATCTTCAAGTCCATCCCCTTGAATTACGTGAATCCGTCTTTCTATTTCGTTTTTAAATGCCTGGGTATAAATAAAATCAATTTGGGCACTAAACTTTGTTTTTTCAAGTGGTTTTAAAAAAATCAAAGCATCATAAGCATCATACATTGTTTGTCCCTCAAGTGCGTCTAACATATGATTACCTATGTATGAATGCCTTCCAAAGATATTCCCTTTAAAAGGAATAGCTACAGGCTTGTTCCTATTCATAGCAAATGCTTTATCCCACATCCCTTCGTCCATTTTAACCCACTTATAAGCAATTCTGTCAAGCCCTTCTGTAGATGAAGTTTTTACATTTTTTTCAGATTCGATAAACAGATTCATGTTGTGAAATCGCACCGCATACGTTTTCCCTATATGCCATTGATGAAAAAATGTGCCTGTATTCCATAATAATTCTCCATTTCTATTTCTGATATCTTTATAAGCATGTCGGGTATTTGTTAAAAACAATCCCTTTTTTCCCGAATCAAAATTCTTCATATGTTTCATAATCATTTTATACATGAAGTAGTCACGGGCTACCAAAGATTCCTGAAATAAGGTATAATCTTCAGTTGTATGCAGTCCGTCCCAATATATTGGCTGGTTTACACCAATAACTTTTACTCTGTCTTCTGCAGGCAATTTTTGATTAATATCCCAAATCCTGGAGAAAAGCATCAGATATGTTTCATATCGCCACCCATAACCATAATCCTGTTGAAAAACCTTTGTTAATATAGATGTATCTTTCACCTGGCTGTTTAAAAAGGAATCAATGTAACCTTGAGATACAGTAGTAATAACTTCCAGAAAAACATAATCTACGGAATTAGGATACTCTTCAAGATACGCACAATAGAAGTCAAAGGGCTCAACTGCTGCATGGAGAGCATCATCAAAAATGATTAAATCATAAGTATCCACTTGCTCCTTTATAAATGAAACGGGCTCTTTTCCCTCTTCTTTTAAAACTCTATAATATTCATCTACATTTTGTGAGTTAAGTATAGCTGATAGGAAAAGAGAAATGAAGATTAAAAAGTAAAATTTCATAGTTAAATTTTGAGTTAAACAATATAGATATAATCGGCTAATAAGACTGCACATTTTTTTATAAGAGTACACACTTTTCGGCAACAATGGTGCACGGTTAGTATTTACTCTGTTATGTTTTCTGTAGAATTCTACAGCAATTAATCTACTAGTCTTATCAATTTCATGATAATTACAAAGCAGAAATTTAATAAAACATGAACTCCTCTAGGGCACTGTGTGCCACAAGGAGTCCTTCATTTACAGAAGGTAGTTTTTGTTGATCTGATTACTATGGTACATACTCTGTAGTTTATTAAAGCTTATTCATTTCAATCTTTATATCGCTGGTTTCATCTATTGCAATCTCGATAATTTCGCAGATATTATAGTGCATTTAATCAAACGAAAAATAGCATTGTGGAAACATGGATGGATTTTTTGAACAACTAATTTCTCCTAAAACTGACAAATATCAACATTTTATTTTATTAGGTTTCCATTTTTATTTCGTAACTTATTAATTCACATGTTCTTCATGTAAAATTAGACTACGTTTAACTTTAAAAATTAATATCATGAAAAATTTTGTAGTCATCCTAATGTTAATTTCTGTAATTAGTCTTGCTAATGCTCAAACCAGGAAAGGTTTAATTTTTTCAGAACATGAAGCTATTGAAACAACAAAGGCAGTCTGGGAAGCTTTTGCCAATAGTGACACTGAAAAATTTCTAAGTTATTTTGCAGATAGTGTATATGTCTCCAATAATGGAAATAGAAATACGTTTGAAAAAAACAGATTAGGTGGATGGATTAAATGGTGGTCAAATGTAGAAGATTTGAAAATCGAGGATGATAAACCTGCTACCCCTAATGCTTTTGAATATGAAAATGCTGCTATAAGGGTGCAGGATTGGCTTAGATTTACAGGAACCCATGAGAAATCTGGAATTAATATAGATTTGCCTTGGCATAATATGTATGACTTTGATAAAAATGGAAAAATTAAATCCATTCATTTATACTATAATCCAAATACATACAATGAAATTACCAATAGTCTTGCAACTCAGGAAAATGGCAAGGTTTACATTAATCATCCATACATAGTGCTTGTGAGAAAAGCTCTTAATGCTGCTTATCTTAATAAAGATGTTAACAAATGGGCAGAGTTTTATACACCTGATGCTGAATTTGGTTCCTCAACAATGAAGTGGAATCAATCTATGGATTTGGAAACAAAAAAAGAGCAACTTAAAGAAATGCTTTTAACGATGGATATTAAGTTAAGACAGATTGGCTATCCTGATTGCGTTTATTATGCAAAAGGGAATAGTTATGTTGTTTATTCATGGTGGAATATCACAGAAAAGGAAGGTGACAAAGAAATAGAATATCCCGTTATGTTTTCACACAATTTTAATGATGAAGGTAAAATTATTATGGATTATATGTTTTACAGTTCCAACCACAGGCTGGCTATTGAATAAATGTTAATTGATTTATGTCTAGAATAATTCAAAACGGGGACTCAAAGTAGTAGCTTCAATAATTACAGGAATTTCCAAAGATGCATTGTTATTGAAGTTAAAATCTGAATCTCCTCTAATCTTTATTTTAACTAGTATATCATCAGGCTCATTTATGCTATTTATCAGGTGAATTAATGCACTTTCTAATTTAATTTTATAAATCTCATCTATTATTTCACTTTCAAATGATGATATATCAATTGGTTCTTGCATTATAAAATCTTCACTCTTTGAAGACTTATATCCCCATTCAAGAAATATAGATTTAAATTTTACTTCACCTGTAATACCATGAATATTCAAATTAGGTTCAAGATGAGGTTTAATTTTTTTGATGTTATATACCCCAGATTCAGTTTTAGAAATTTTATTTACAGAATAAGTGTTTTCTCCTGAAAAAGGATAATCAAACTGTGAAATAGTAACAACAGATTCCAAATTATCAACAATTTCAGTTTTGACCGCAATATCAATTTTCAGATTTGCTTCAGTCTCAACAAAAGAAGTTTTACTTTTTTCACAAGAGATAACAATGGTGAATAACATCACAAACAGCAGGTAAATTTTCAGTTTCATAATTTCAGATAAAAAAAATTAGTATTAAATATTAATCACTAATTCACTCATTTACCCATACAAGTTAAGGATATTACTCGAATAAAATACAATAATGTATTTATATATTATATTAAAAATTAAGAATGTTTAAAACTATGGATTATTTAACCATTGGAGGCAATGAGTTTGCCCAGCTTGGCAGCCCTGACTTTTTTCAAAAGGACAAAGAGGAGATAAGGAGACTGATCGATTTAGTGAAGTCTTCTTGCCGCAATTTGTACAGGATCCCAAACGTTAGAGAATGGAGGCGCGTAAGCCAAATCAAGGTCAATCAATTGTTGCGCGGTAAATCCTGCGGTAATTGAAGCGGCAATAATGTCTATACGTTTTCCTGCACCCTTAAATCCAACAATCTGACCGCCCAAAATTCGTCTGGTTTGTTTGTTTACCATAAGTTTAACGCTAATTTTTTCTGAACCGGGATAGTAGCCTGCCGGAGAAACTGAAGTAATTGTCTCCACCTCATACTCAACTCCCAAATCTTTTGCCTCTTGTTCGGACAGTCCTGTGCGGGAGATTTCCATCTCTTTAACTTTTGTAATGGCTGTTCCCAGAACGCCGGGAAATTCAGCGCTTCCGCCGCTGATATTGATACCTGCAACCAGCCCATGCTTACTGGCGACGGTTCCCAATGCGATATGAACCTGCTTTTGGATAACCAGGTGAAAGGATTCGGCACAATCGCCCGCTGCCCAGATATTGGGAACAGAAGTTTCAAGGCGTTTGTTTACCTGAATGGCATCATCTGCACCCAATTTTATACCCGCCCGGGCTGCCAGCTCAGAATTGGGTTTCACGCCCATCCCCAAAATGACTATATCGGCCGGAATGGTTTGTTTGTCAGTTATTACCGATTTTACGCTGCCATCGGTATTTTTTTCAAACTTCACCAGTCTCTCTTCCAGAAAAACCTTTACCTGCTGCTTTGTAATGTATTCAAGAATAAGGTCAGCCATATCCTTATCAAGGGTAGCCATTAGTTGTGGAGCCATGTCGATAAGTGTAACCTCTATTGATCGGTCGAGAAAGGCTTCAGCCATTTCAATTCCAATATAACCACCACCCACGACTACTGCCCTGGCAGGTTTTTTCTCCTTTATGAAGTTAAATACATCCATCCCGCTTTGCAGCGTTGAAAGGGCAAAAACTCCACTGGCATCACTGTTTTCCATTTTAGGCACAATTGGGGAAGCTCCTGTCGCTATGAGCAATTCATTCCATGACTCCCAAAAATCATTCTCGTTGTCAAGATTTTTAACCTTTACGCGTTTGTTCTCCGGGTCAATTCCAATCACTTCGTGCCGAATTCGCACGTCAATATTCTGTTTTTGCCTGAAAACTTCAGGTTTACGGGCAATCAGATCTTCCTCCGATTCAACCTGCCCACCGATATAATAGGGCATTCCACAAGCAGAATAGGAAGTATGTGTTCCCCGCTCAAATACGATAATCTCACGCTCAGACTGCACTCGCCTAACCTTCGATGCAGCTGTCATACCTGCTGCATCTCCGCCTATTACTATCAATTTACCATTAGTCATAAATTCTTTTTTTGAACATTGTTAGTTAAACATCTTCATGGAAGGTTTTTTTTATATCTCTATATTTTCAGAAGATTATCATCCGGAAGAGGTTCGGTAATATTCCTATAATTATATTGGATCAT
>JBEPWX010000130.1:0-1299 GCA_041642235.1 Mariniphaga sp. | reverse complement strand
TTGGATCATTTTCTCATAAATGATTTTACCACAAGGTAATTTGCTGTGGGTTGTTATCTGGTTGATTTTAAATATATATTATACTCAAATAATTTTTCTTTGTTGCAATTGTTGCTGTGTTATTTCTTCGTCTTGTTGGTATATAAACATGAATATATTTCAATAAGGTTTGACAGAAAGAAGAACTCCTATATATTTGATTTTATGTTAAAGTGGGTTAATAATACACCAACAAACACAATAGTAAGACCTGCAATATCCATAATTAGAACCTTATCACCAAAAGCCACCCATGCCATAAACATGGTTACAGGAGGTCCCAGGTAAAATAAACTGGCTACACGGGTAGCATCGATGCGTTCGATTAACAGCCACATCAGGGTATACGCTCCCAGAGAAACAGCAAGAATTAGCCAAATCATGGCATAGATAAATTCCGGCTCCCATTGGGTCGATAATTTTTCAACAAAGATAGCGGGTAAAGCTAAAGCTAAAGTTGTTGCAAGGCTTTGATAAAAAAGAGCAAGGTCAAGTGGTAATTTATTGGTTCCTTTTTTTACTTCCATCCGTCGCTGTATTAAACTTGCTGCAGTGATTCCTATAACAGATCCCAAAGGAATCAGATATCCAAAAATTGATGTATAGCTCCCAAAATCCATTCGAAAAGTTACTGTGAGAACAACGCCCAAAAATCCCAATATCAGTCCCAACCATTGGTAGAAACTTGTCTGTTCACCGGCAACTAAACCGGAAAATGCACCTGTAGCCAAAGGCTGCAATGCAACAATTAAAGCCACAATCCCCGCCGGAACCTGGTAATCCAGTGCAAGCAATACACAAACAAGCCACAAGCCATGAGCCAAAACACCAATCAGCATATTGGGAGCTGCCGCCTTCCATCCGACCCATCGAAAACGCTTTCTTGCAAGCAAGTATAATACAATAATCACAGTTAACGCCAGGTATCGCCAAAAAAGCAAAGTGAAAGGCCTGGCATAAGGAAGCCCGTATTCGGCTCCTATAAATCCCGAATTCCATAGGAGAACGAATCCCGTAACTAATATAAGTGTGGTCCTTTTCATCATATCTCCGGGGGTTATTTCTAAGATACTACTTCAGTACCTAAAACCTATTTCAGGACTTCATTAAGATTTAATGCTCGTTGCATGAAGGATGTTGCGTCCAGAAGATTAATAAAGAAACAAAAGCCAAATTATAAACTGCGCAATCAATTAATAAACAGATTAACAGTATGACTTTAATACTCACTGGAAGGTGTAGCATACCTAAAGGTTTCCT
>JBEPWX010000129.1:0-7778 GCA_041642235.1 Mariniphaga sp. | reverse complement strand
CCCTGGTCATCGCAATGAAAATGAAAATACATATACTGATGCACAGCCTGAAGTTCATCGGCCACGGCAGCATTTAATAATTCAATACTTCTTTCTTTCATCCTTCAAAATGTTATTAAGTTTTAAAATTAAATTCAGTTTTTTATCTTTTCGATTGCGCAGGCTGTTTACCAGTCATTCCACAATGCCTCAATAAATATATCCTTTATACCTGAATTTATAAATAGGTAAATTACTACAACCGATTTTTTCACGATTTAAAATTAGGAAATGATTTCAGTATAAAAAAATAGATAGCTCATGTTTAAGGGAATATTTTCAAAGTTTTAATAAATAGTTTTTTCCCAGACAGTATTTTCAGAATGCGAGCATATGTAACTTATGAAATAAGCCGGGGCCACTTTGGCTAATACAGATTTATTTCGATTGTTTGAATCCAGTTTTCAGAACCGCCAAAGGAAATTTTGATCCAGTTTAAAATGGAAATTTCCAAAATAGTTCAGGTATACAGGTATTAATTTTTAATCATGCTGATTATCTGTTCATCATCGGGCTTTACTTTTGGTTCGAACATCTTCACAAGGCGTCCTTCTTCATCAATCAGGTATTTCTGAAAGTTCCAACCTACTGTTGAATCCAATACCCCGTTCTTCGATTTTTGGGTCAGCCATTGGTAAAGCGGGTGCATGTCGTCACCTTTAACCGATATTTTGGACATCATTGGAAAGGAAACTCCGTAATTTCTTTCGCAGAACAAAGCGATGTCTTCGTTGCTGCCGGGTTCCTGATCATTGAAATTGTTTGCAGGGAAACCTATAATGGTGAAATCTTCACCACCGTATGTGTCGTATATCTTTTGTAACTGCTCGTACTGTGGGGTAAGACCACATTTGGATGCAGTATTTACAACAAGAACCTTTTTCCCTTTCAGGGTGGACAAATCAATTTTATTTCCCTCAATGTCTTCTACTGTGAAATCGTGAAAGGATTTTTGTGCAAAGGCAAATGTCGACATAAATATTAAGCTTAAAATTAAAATCTGGTGTTTCATTTTATTTAAATTATTAGTTGAACTTTAATAGCAAAATATAAAACACAATCGGGGACAAAATGTTTTTGAATAAAATCCCCCACCAGATAACAAGAAGAAAAGTTGTTAACATTAAACAAATTGGTCTGGATTTAAGTCATATACTTTAATTTTGATAAATAAAGTTCAGGAATATGTGCGGAAGGTTTGTTCAGGTTATTGATATAGAAATGTTTGTAAAACGATTTGGTGTAAAGGCGCCAACTCAAATCAGCGTTAAGGATAACTTTAATGTTTCTCCGGGTGATTTTGCTTACGTAATCACAAACGATAAGCCCAACGAATTACAGTCCTTTAAATTTGGGTTGACACCACACTGGGCAAAGAAACAGATGTACCTGATTAATGCCCGTGCCGAGGGTGATTTCAATAAGGAAGACGACATCAACTACTCGGGAGAAGCCGGCATAACAAAAAAGCCGGCGTTCCGCACTGTCATAAAATCGCGAAGGTGCCTGGTAATTGCAAACGGTTATTATGAGGGGCCGGCAAAAGAACGGCTCAGCAAACCTTATCACCTGCACAAAGAGAGCGGGGAGGTATTCACTTTTGCCGGTATCTGGGATACCTGGGCAGATAATGCAACGGGGGAGGTGGTGCATTCGTTTTCTATAATAACCACAGTAGCGAATATTACTACACAGGCAATAGGTCATCATCGCTCGCCTGTTGTTTTAGAGAAAAAGGATGAACAAAAGTGGCTCGATGAATCGTTGCCCATAGAGGAGGTGGTTCAATTACTGAAGCCCTACCCGGGAGATGATTTTAAAGCCGATCCGGTTTCAATTAAAGTGAAGGATCCGAAAAATAAAGGCCGCGACCTATTGATACCCATTGATCATTCCGGCACCACAGAATATGATTCCTCTGTTAAGAAAGATTTAAAACGGGAAGGCATGGGCCGAAACCGCCGAAAGGAAGATCCGCTGGGCAAACAGGGTAAGCTGTTTCAAATTAAATGGCATACTTTCCTTATACACGATGCAATACAACCGGTTTTAGGAAAATTAAACCGGCGAATTAAAGGTTTATGCATTATCAGGAACCAGGACTACTTTATTTAATCCGGGTTCTTTATTGCTAAGCCTTTGAAACCAATCGGCTCCTTCTGATAAAGGTGCAACTGCTGAAATGAGGGGGCGTACATCCACTTTTTTTGATTTCAGAAGGTCCAGAACCAGTTCGTATTCCCCATTAATGGCACAGCTTCCCTGCACGGTCAATTCACGTGTAACAATCTGTTGAAGCGGGAAATCAATTTTTGGTGAAAGATTGCCCACCAGGGTAATCGTGCCTCCTTTACGGGTATTAACGATACAGGAGTTAACAGTCTCGGTAATTCCCACCACTTCGAATGAATAATCAACCCCCCGGTTATTGGTTAATCCCAAAATGGCTTCACCTAAGTTATCTTTAGCTGAATTAATAACGTAATCAGCCCCGTAGTTAAGGGCAAGTTCCAGTTTTTTATTGTCGATGTCGACAGCAATAACGGGATTGGCTCCAAAAAGCTTCAGCAACTGCACCACAAATACACCAACCATTCCGGTGCCGTTTACCAGTGCGCTGCTGCCTGGCTTTAATCCCGATACATTAATGGCATGAGCAGCCACTGCAATGGGTTCTGCCATGGCGGCTTCAGTAAATGAAACGTTTTCAGGTATGCGGTAAAGAATGTGTTGCGGTACCACCACCTTTTCGGCGAAAGCCCCGTTGCGTCTGTACTCGCCAGGTGAAACTCCCAATACCTGCCGGTTATCGCTCAGGTTGTAACGGCCTTTTATAGTGAACCAGTCATTAAGTGGATACACTGTCGAGTCGAAGGTAACCCGATCACCGGCCTTCCATTTTTTAACCTCATGACCTGTTTCAATAATCACTCCTGAGGCCTCGTGCCCCATAATCAGGGGAGGTATTCTTCGTCCCGTGCTGCCATCCATGCCGTGCACATCGCTTCCGCATATTCCACAGGCCTTCACTTGAATCAATACTTCCTCCGGACCGGGCTGGGGATCCGGAACATTGCGATAGTTAAGCTGATTGTACTCATCAAGAACCAGGGCTTTCATAAAACTATAGTTTTACAGATGTTTGAACATTTTTAGCTTTTTGCGACTCAAAACTAAATTGTACTTCCCCTTTTCCTTCTAACAGGAACTGGTATTCTTCAACGGCATATCCAGGTAATGCCAGAAACTGAATTTCGGGTTTATGTTCCTTGTAGGTAACTTTTCCAAAATGCTTGTCGGTGATTTTCCCTCCTGCAATAACTTTTGCACCGGTCACTCTAAGCAAATCCTGCCGGTAAAGTTTTCGGTCAAATGCATCTGTGGTCATTGAGGGCAGCCCGTTTTTATTTAGCAGTCTGACTTTAACCCTGTGGAGGTTTCCCTCCAGCTTTTGTACTTCAAATACCTCCAGTTCAATTTCGGGTGTGCTGTTGGCAGAATGCAGCACTACCGATGCATTTCTATGAACAAGGTCATGAAGCATAAAAGGATGGGGAAGCCGCGAGCTCATTTTTACCCAACCTCCAAGTTCTATTTCTCCAAACTGGGGATGCTCAAATTTTTCCCAATCTTTATATAATTCTCCCTGAGTCAGGTAATCATTAAAACTAAGCAGTTCGCGGTTTCTTTCAGTTGATGAACTTCGGCTGTCCGCTCCTTTAACTGTCTGTTTCTCATTCTTACCGACGAATGTTTCCTGGTCGCGCATAAACAACTCGCCAACAAAACCAAGTATCCCATGAATGAAATATAAGTGCGTGGTAAAATCGCCATAGGTAGGATATAAATCGTACGAAGCATGATAAACATAGCCGGGAGTGATTTTTACGGCTTCATTACCTACCACATCGAACGCAGCAATATCGGATGCAGGTATACGTGCAGATTTATCGGCCGGAGCCCTTAGCCACATCCCGCCATAATTATGGAAAGCATAGCCAATAATAATATTAGGTCGGGCAGCAATGTAATCAGCAATGGAATTTAATCCTACACCCGAAAGAGGAAAATTTCCAGCCCCATTCTGCACATACGGGGGTTTCCAGTTACTCCCCCAGTTGCGATTTGGATCAAGGTATCCTTCTGCATCTTCATTTAATCTTCCATCACCATCATTATCAATTCCTTCGTAGCCCAATAAGGAAAAGTCTCCTTTTTCTCCGGGTTTCACCCTCACAAGAAGTCGCGGATCTTCAGGATCTTCCTTGTATTGACCAAAGGGATCCTTGATTCTCATCTGAACAATGTTCCCATCCCCGTCTAAATCATCAGTGCCGTCTTCATCAAATAATCCATCTCCATCATCATCTCTGGGCACGCGTATTGTTCTGTTTGTGCTTGGGGTATTCCCACCTTCAAAAAAATGATATCGGCCGTCAACATTTACCACCGGAATGATGTAGTGGGCATTTTTATCGACAGCTGTAGTTATTTTTTCGTTTTCGCCATACTTTGTAAGCAGCATGTTTGCGTAATAAAGACAAACTTCGCCGGCCTGAATTTCATTCCCATGTATGTTGCCATCTACATAAATACCTGGTTTATACATATCACCGCCCGTTTTTGGGTTGTTTATGGTGAGTGCATAAATTTCACGTCCTTCTTCACTTTTACCTACTACATCCAGTTTCGTGAATTCGGGGAAAGCTGTATTCAGTGCACGTAATGCTTGTTCTACCTCTGCCAGATTATAGTACCTGTCGAACCGCAGAGGAACCTCAATGTTATCATTATTTGCCGGCATGCCTGAGAATCCGGTCAGCACCAGCAGAAAAATTACAGCCAATTGTTTCATGATCCGTTTACTATTATTATTTGTTTCACTTGTTCAGGGAATACTGCTGATTCAATCTTTGCAGTGATCACATCTTTGCTGCCGGCTTTTAATAACCATGAAAGTTTTTTAACCTGGTTTGCACCAATGTGTCGCATGGGAGTTCGTTTCAGCCCTTCCAGCAGTTCAAAATCTCCATCCAGAACAATTACCAGCGGGGCGGGCTGACTGTTGCGCTGGCCCATGGCAATGGGGTAGGGCAATTGCCCCTTATTTTCGATATATAATTCCAGTTTATAAATCCCTGCGCCCATTTCCTCAAGTTGCTCACCGGCAATCGTTATCTGAGGCATTTTCTTAGTAAGCTGCAACAACCATGGAAGCTGAATATTAAGCAATGAGTCTGCATCTTCAGCATTGGGTGTAGATTCAATGTAGGGTATAAAACCTCCTATTTCCACTTCACCCAATTGAGAATGTTGAAACGATTGCCATTCCACAAAGCCTTTCCCGTTCAGTTCTTTATCCGACCATGCCAGCAGTGTCTTTTCCTTTTCATTTAACTTATTTTCCTGCTCAGCTTGCGGTATGTTCTTTAACCTTTCAATCAGTTGTTCTGGCGTTAATATCTTCTCCTTTACCATTTCCATCAGTTTGGATGCAGAAAAGCTTTCAGATGCACTGTATGCATGGAGCAAAGCTGTAACTTTTTCTTCACCCAGGGCAAGAAATTCATTGGCATTCATTTTTATCACTTCATCAGCAGAAGGAAAATTTTCATCTGCCGGCTTTTCTTCTTTTACCAACGGCACCGAAAATAAATTCATGCTGAATGAAGGAACGCCCAAATGGTAATAAGCCCACAATTCAAACGAACCGTCTTTGGCTGGTTCAGGGGCAAGGTTATCGGTACTGAATTCCCTGGAACGGAGGTACTCTTTATATTCATCTGAAAATTCAGAATAAAACTTCAGGTCTTCCTCCAATGGATTAACTGCCGGCCCTAATCCAAGCATCCCTGCAACCATCTGTGGAGTTACATCAGTCCCGGCAGGAGAATAATCCCTCATCATTTTAAAGACTTCATTCAAAGTATAGGTTTGGTTTTCATCGACATCAAACATACGGGCATATCGTCCGGGAAGTTTAATTCTGTTAAGATCCGGATCCCCCTTTCGGCCTCCTTTCGGTGGAGAAAGGCAAAAGTCGGAACTACCCAGTGTATATACCATTGCGATTTCCGGATGGTCATAAATAAACCGAAGGATACCATATACTTCAGGCGATTGACCGGGCCACAAACCTGCTTCCTTTTTTCCTTCAGGGAATAAATGTGGAAATGATATGCCAGGATTTATTCCACCCTCACCATCTTCATTGTACTTACCGTCATTGTCATCATCGATCCCTTCCGAATAAATCTTATATTCTCCTCGTTCACCCCTGTCAGTATCAGCCTGTATCATTATCCGTGGCTCGGCTGCTGAAATAAAGTGTTTACCATCCAGACTTTTTATCCGCATTTTGGTAATAAATCCATCACCGTTTAAGTCATCGAATCCATCTTCATTTAAGGCTTCATCGGCATCATTATTTATTTCAAAGTCATTAACCGTACGATTGTACTTTACCTTTGCAAAAAAGTTTTTGGCTGCATCTGGATTTGGTTGAGGAAGAATGTACCATTTAAGCGCTGAGGTATATTCTGTTGAATCCATTAGCATTTCAATTAATCGTAATGCTCCCTCAGTTGCCAATGGCACATTTCCTTCAAAGTTTGCTCCCACAAAAATAGCAGGTACATCTTCCAGGTTATTTCCTATTTCAAGCACCGAAACAGGTTTTCCGCCCGGGCTGTTTGCAATTGTATAAATACGGGTGTTCCCCTGATGTTCCTGATGTATTTCCTCCAGGGCTTTCTGAATTTCCTTTTCGTTATGGTAGTGTGTACCGGAATAAACACTTTGGGAAAATAAATTCCCACACGATAATAACGACATACCCAAAGCCACACAAATAATCTTTTTTCCAATCATATTATTCATTAACTAACCCACAAAATTAAATTTGGCTAAAATCCAAAGGAGTCAAAAAGATTTTACGGACTTTACTTACCGTATCAGCATATTCTTCTTTGACTCGCATCGTTTTCCATTCATCGCTTTCTCCAAATTTTTTCCAGTTTGCTTCTCTCTCTTCCATATCTTTAAACCATAGCATATAAACAAGTGCCGGCATATAGTTCCCTGCAATCAGTTCGCCGAAAAACAGTGGATGAAGGCCTACTTTTTCAAACAATGGTAATTCTTCATCGTTGAACATTTTTACTTTACGGCGGAATGCATCTTCATTGTAACTTTCATAAATCCTCAACTCGAACAAGCTCCTGTCTTTGGGAGGCATTTTCATTTGAGGAATGCCTGCAAATGCTTCCATTAACAAAGTTTCATACCTTTCGAAAACAGGTTGGCTGGCAGGTAAATCGGAATAGTTTTTTGATGCTTTCAGAAAGGTGGGATCGGTTTTCATCTCCTGAAGGGATTTCCAATAATCTTCAGGGCTTTTGTGTGCATGAAGAATATAAACCTTTGGTGGATCTTGTTTACCGTATTCACTGAAAGCACCTATTTTGGTACCTCTTTTTTCAAACAGGGGTATCACAGCCTCATTGTAATAATTTCTTAACTGGTTAACTCCTCCGCCTCCTGTAAGCTGATAAATTTTCAATTCATAAATATCTCTCACAGATGATTGTACCTGAGCGGCTGTTAATGTGCCCGCTGTAAATGCTGTACCTGCTACTGCAGCAGATTTCTTTAAAAATGATCTTCTTTCCATCTCATTGGTTTTTTTACTGCAGCCAATATACAAAATTTAGTTGGTAAACCTGCTGTGCTATAGTGCT
>JBEPWX010000128.1:0-7789 GCA_041642235.1 Mariniphaga sp. | reverse complement strand
TGGCCTTTACTCCTCCTCCTTTTTGTACTTCCCTTTTTCTTTTTCGAAGATCAAGAACATTACTTCTTAATGACATAAAGCTATTTTTTAATTATAAACTCCCTTCATTGAAGGGGTTTTTATTTTTAGTAAAACCGGGGCAAAATTATAAATTTTTTTAACTGACTTTCCTATTTCAATCTTCCCGAAGCATATTTCTCATTTAAGTGAATCCTTTGATTCGAATTATAATATTATTTGTTTGAAAGATGGAACTCCAGTTTGTTATTTGAGGCATGTTTTTATTTTGCTGCCCATCGAAAAACGAATAATGCAATTACACTGTATCCCAGGTTGGGGATCCATACTGCCAATAACGGAGGTGTATTTCCGCTTATTGCAAAAACAGTGGATATCTGTTGAAACAGGATATAGGAGAAGCTTAACAGAAGGCCAAGCCCCAGGTGCAGGCCTAATCCACCTTTAATTTTTCGTGAGGCAAGACCTGCACCAATAACGGTTAAAATGAATGCTGAAAAAGGACCGGCAATTCGTTTATGTCTTTCAATTTCCCATTCTACCGAATTTACACCCCGCATTTTCATCTGTTTTATTTCTTTTTTTAATTCAGGGGTAGTAAAGCTTTCCATCTGGTTTTTTACCAGCTTGAATTCACTGGGAGTCATGTTAAGTGTAGTATCTTTCCGATATCCTTTTTCGAATTCTTCATGTGTTTCATATATATTCCTCTGCCACCAATTATTTAAAATCCACTTGCCATTCTCTTCATCCCATCGTATATTATCGGCAGTTAATTTTTCTTTCAGCTCGTGTCCTTCAAATCGCTCAAGAGTAAACCGTTGCCCCACATTACCTGAACTAAATCGTTGCATGTAAATGAATACACCCGGTTCAATCTGCCGGTGAATATTGTATTCAGTGGAGAACATCTGTCTGTTGTTATCAATATAAATCTGCCTGAACTGGTTCATGGTTTCATTAGCAGGCGGAATGACATAATTTCCCAAAATGAATGAAAATAGTGCTATAACAAAGGCTGAAACCAGATATGGGCGCATGAGCCGTTTGTATGATACCCCGCTACTGAGAATAGCAATAATTTCAGTATTGTATGCCATTTTTGATGTAAAATAAATAACGGCAATAAACGTGAAAAGCGGACTGAATAAATTGGCAAAATAGGGAATGAAGTTCAGGTAATATTCTGAAAGGATGGTTCCCCAGGTAATATCCTTTGATAGAAATTCATCGAGGTTTTCCGACATGTCAAATACTATAGCAATGCTAAGTATTAAGGCTATGGCATAAAAGAAAGTGCCTAAAAACTTTTTGGTTATATAAATGTCTATGGTTTTGTACAACTTCATAATTTTACAATCTGATTTTTAGTTGTTTAACCATGTCTTCTTTCCAGCTTTTGAAATTTCCTTCTGTAATTTTTTTACGGGCAGTATCTACAAGCCAAAGGTAAAATGCAAGATTGTGCTGGCTGGCAATTTGAGCTCCCAGCATTTCATTCGAAATGATTAGATGTCGCAGGTAGGCAAGTGAATAATGATCGACAAACGAACGGCCATTGCTGTCGATTGGATTATGGTTATTTTCCCACTTTTTATTCCGGATGTTGATAATCCCTTTTGAAGTAAACAGCATACCATTGCGACCGTTCCGCGTCGGCATTACACAATCGAACATGTCAATGCCTCTTTCTATCGATTCCAGAATATTTACCGGGGTGCCAACTCCCATAAGATACCGTGGTTTATTTTCCGGAAGGTCTGCTGTTACTACTTCCGTCATTTCATACATCACATTTTCGGGTTCACCTACCGATAGCCCCCCGATTGCGTACCCGTCAGCATCGTATTTTTTTACATGTTCTGTGGCCAGTTTTCTTAGGTTTGCATAGGAACTACCTTGAATGATGGGAAATAATGACTGGTTATGGCCATATTTTGGTTCGGTTTTGGAAAATTGATTGAAACAACGCTCCAGCCAACGCTGTGTGAGGTCAAGTGATTTTTTTGCATAACTCTGTTCGGCATCACCTGGAGTACATTCATCGAATGCCATCATTATATCAGCTCCTATGGTACGTTGAATATCAATTACTTTTTCAGGAGTAAATAAATGGTAAGAACCATCGATATGTGATTGGAACTGTACTCCTTCTTCATTCAACTTTCGGATATCACCCAGAGAAAAAACCTGGTATCCGCCGCTGTCGGTGAGTATTGGCCCGTCCCATCCGTTGAATTTATGCAAACCTCCTGCACTTTCAAGAATTTCTATTCCCGGACGAAGATAAAGGTGATATGTGTTTCCTAATATAATACGTGCACGAACATCTTCCTTCAAATCCCGGGTGTGAACACCCTTTACTGTACCTGCTGTTCCAACCGGCATAAATACAGGGGTTTCAATTATCCCATGACTGGTGTACAGAACACCAGCCCGGGCCCTTGTCCCACCTTCTGTTGCTGATAATTTAAATTCCATATGCCCGTATTTAAGTGCGCTAATATAGCCATTTAACTTGAATGCAGCGGGGAATCAGTTACTTCCTGCCTGTTAATAAATTCTAATTTACCGACCTTCTTTTTCTGTCTGAAAATTTTGTAATTGGATCGATTGTTTCCATTTTTGACCTCATTATATTTAAACCATCTGTATCGTGGAAATTATTCAGAATGCTATCCTCCGATGGCATCCAGTCGATTGGGCGTTGTTGCTTTTGTTTCTTTTGTTGTTCGTATTATATGTTGGTTATTTGTTGGTTTTTATTCTGCGTGTGACCTTGCAAAAAAGTTCCCCGGCAGGAAAAATACACCCTATGTCTCTTTTAATAACTTTCAGGAATGAAGAAGCGAATTTGAAGGACAACCTGCCATCACTGTTTGAAAACGGGAACAACGCATATGAGGTGGTGGCAGTTGATAATTGTTCACAGGATAATTCTCTGGATGTGCTTACTTCTTTAAAAAATGAACATCCAAATCTTCGGATTTCTTCACTCAGGCAATTTACCTTCCATTCAGATAAAATGGCTCATAATATTGCCCTTAAGGCAGCATGTCACGATTGGGTAACTGTTATTCCTCCTTCGATAAATGTAACCGGGAAAGAATGGCTCCGGGAAATTTCCTCTCGTTTAGATACGGATAACCAGGTTAGTGTCGGATATTCCAATATCGCACCCAAAAGTTCGTTTTTCAATCTGCTCTTCAGGTGTGAATTGTTTTTCCAACAGTTGAAAAGTTTTGGTTTTATTGTAAATCGACTTCCTTTTGTTATTTCTCAGGAAAATGTGGTATTTAATAAACAACAGTATTTTAATGTGGGAGGATTTCGTGGGAAAATAAACGAACCGTTTGCAAAGCTTGAACTCGTAATAAATTCGTTTATACGGAAAGCACCTGTTTCTTTGATATTAACAAAAGAGACGGCTGTTTATCGAAAAGAGGACATAACCTGGAAAGATTATGTGGAATTGCTGAAGAAAGAGGAAATTGTTAGAAAACATCTGCCTCCTGGAATCCGTTTTTTATTGATATTGTATGAATGGATTTTTTTGCTCTTTGCCCCGATTGCAGTTGTTTTACTTGTACGAATACCTGAGATTTGGCCAGTAGTAACTTCAATGGTCATTTGTTTGATATTCTGTTATTTGCTTATCATAAAAAAACTCCTCTTACGGCTGCAGGAATTTAAATTATTCTTACCTTCGTTTCTGATAGCATTAATATTGCCATATATAAAATTGATGTTTCGGATTCGATACATCAGATACGGGCGGAGAAAGGAATGGAAGATAGGAGAATAAATTTGTCAGAGAAAGCACTTTACGATTATGAACTGGTGCAAAATGCACTGGAAGGTGATGAAAAGGCTTTTACCCGGTTGCTCTCACGTTACCGTGATGCTATCTTCTTTATGTTGCTTAAAATGGTGAACAATAGGAATGATGCGGAGGATTTAACTCTTGAAGCATTTGGGAAAGCATTTAATAACCTGCACCAGTATTCACCCACCTATGCATTCAGCACCTGGTTGTTTAAAATTGCTTCTAATAACTGTATTGATTTCCTGCGCCGTAGAAAGGGCTCATACATAGCAATTGAAAGTGAGGAAAACGGAGAAAATAATGAAGCCATTAAATTAAAATCAAAAGATCCTAACCCTGAAGAGAAACTTATCAGGCAACAAAAAGCAATTATACTTCACCACGTAGTCAGAAGACTGAAACCCCGTTACCGCACACTTGTTGAATTAAGATATTTCAGGGAGTTCTCCTATGAAGAAATTGCCAAAGAATTAAATCTGCCTCTTGGTACTGTGAAAGCTCAGCTTTTTAGGGCAAGGGAAATGCTTTTTAAACTAATTGAGAATACTGAAATGGGCAGAGAAGATATACCTTCAGAATGGAAATAATCCTTAAATATTTTTCGGGTCTCACTGACATTCAGATTAGAGCTTTTAAACAGTTGAAGTATCTTTATAGCGATTGGAATACAAAAATAAATGTGATTTCGAGAAAAGATATTGAAGATCTTTATGAGCATCATATCCTGCACTCCCTGGCTATTGGCAAATTTATACGGTTTTCTTCCGGTACAAAAATTTTGGATGTAGGAACAGGAGGTGGATTTCCTGGAATTCCACTGGCCATTTTATTTCCTGAGGTGAGATTTCACCTGGTTGATTCCACAGGGAAAAAAATTAAAGTAGTCAAATCAGTGGCTGAAAGTCTGGAATTAGAAAATGTTTTTGCCGAACAGGTTAGAGCCGAACAGCTTAAAGGTAAGTATGATTTTATAGTAAGTCGTGCTGTAACACAGTTACCCGAGTTTGTTAGCTGGGTTCAAAAGAATATTTCATCAGAACAGCAGAATGCCATTCCAAATGGAATACTGTATCTTAAGGGTGGAAACCTGGATTCGGAAATCCATAAATACCGCAAAAAAGCATTCGTTCAGAAGCTATCTGAATGGTTTGATGAGGAATTTTATGAAACAAAAAAGTTGGTTTATCTGCCTTTAACTTAACTTAAGTATTCATCACCAAAAGAAACACCCATTTTTCTTGCCTTCAGAATAAGCGGATAGTCTGTTTCTACCAGTCGGAGTTTTCCGCCAACTTCGCTTAAAGGTACTGACGTGAGTTCGTTTCTTTTCATGGCTACCATTGTTCCGAAATTGCCTTCCGCGATGCATTGAGCAGCAAAAGCTCCGTAGCGGGTTGCCAGTATCCGGTCCATTGGTGTAGGGCTGCCTCCACGTTGTATATAACCTAACACTGTTTTACGTGTTTCAATTTCAGTATATGTTTCAATGGCTTCAGCTATATAGGAAGCCGCAGTATGGTTTTTCGGATGTTCTATTCCCTCGGCTACAACTACTATGGAATAAGGTTTATTATCTTCGTACCGATGTTCAATTTTTTTGCAAACCGACCGAATGTTATAGGGCAACTCAGGCATCAGGATTATATCGCCTCCTCCGGCCATTCCCGAATAGAGAGCCAGCCAGCCGGCATGATGGCCCATCACCTCAATAATCATTACCCGCTGATGTGAGTTGGCCGTAGTGTGCAGCCTGTCGATGGCCTCTGTCGCAATCTGAACTGCTGAATCAAAACCAAAAGTAACTTCTGTACCCCAAACATCATTATCTATTGTTTTGGGTATGCCAATAATGTTTAATCCTTCTTTAGATAACATATGCGCAGTTTTCATTGTTCCGTTGCCACCTATGCAAACCACACAATCGAGACCCAGGTTTCTGTATGTATTCTTAATCATCTCCGGTTTATCCGCATCATAGTTGTTGCCGTTTTTTACAATTTTATATGGTTTTTCCCTTGAAGTTCCAAGTATGGTACCTCCCACAGTAAGGATACCCGAAAGTTGAGACTCCTTTAAGGCAATATAATCACTGTTAATCAGCCCTAGAAATCCGGCATTAAAGCCTAAAACTTCCATATTGTATTCAACAATGGCAGTTTTTCCAACTCCCCGTATTGCTGCATTTAATCCTGGACAATCACCTCCCGCAGTAAGAATTCCAATTTTTTTTGGTTTGACGGAATTGCTCATATTCTTCTTGATTTTATTATAATTCAGTATTTTAAATTAAATTTGAACTACTAAATTTACAAAACAATATCGGTAAAATAAGAAAAGGGCTGCTGCAAACTAAAAAATGTTTTCAATTAATTAAGGATTGTTTTTGAAAGTTTGACTTATCCTGTTTTTCACTTATTTTTGCAGTGAGGAAACATATCGAAATTTCTTTAACCAATTAAATAAATAAATATGAAAAATCTTTTTTCTTTATCTTTTGCAGGTATCCTACTTTTTGCTATTGCATGTACAGGTGGGCAAAAACAGGCAGAAGATGATAACGAGGAGAAGTCTGCCGAACAGGTTGGAAATAATGAACTAACAGAACAGGAACAAAACCAGGGTTGGATGCTTTTATTTGATGGGGAAACCACTGAAGGATGGCGTGGTGTTAATAAGGAACATTTCCCTGCCGGATGGGAAATTGTTGATGAAACCTTGCATTGCAAAGGTTCAGGTTTGGGTGAAGCCGGTGCTGAAGATGGTGGAGATATTCTTTACGATGAAAAGTTTTCAGATTTTCACCTAAAACTGGAATGGAAAATAAGTGAAGGAGGTAATTCTGGTATATTTTACCTGGGAGAGGAGCGGGAAGATTGGCCAATATGGAGAACAGCGCCAGAGATGCAGATTCTCGATAATGAAAGGCATATCGATGCTAATCTTGGAAAAGATGGAAACCGCCAGGCTGGTTCTCTTTATGATCTTATTCCTGCAAAGCCTCAAAATGCCAATCCGGCAGGTGAATGGAATACAGCTGAAATTATGGTTTATAAAGGTACTGTTGTCCATAAACAAAATGGCGAGGTTGTGCTTGAATACCATTTATGGACCGATGATTGGAATGAGTTGGTAAAAGACTCCAAATTTCCGGAATTGAATCCCGATTGGGCTAATGTTCCGAAGGAAGGATATATTGCCCTGCAGGATCATGGTGACGATGTATGGTTCAGAAACATCAAATTGAAAAGACTCTAAGAAAAGAGCGTGCGTAATTATTGATAACAGGAGACAAGAACTAAATCTGTCTCCTGTTATTTTTATTGATCTCTTTAGATTAAAAATGGACCATATATAGAGAAATGTTTGAAAGTTAATCAGGAAAATAACCTGAATCATTTAAAATGTATTCATAATTCCTGTTTTCCATTAAATCAGGAACCGTTACCTCCTTATTTTTCTTCATATATTTTCTTATAATTTGCCAGCCTATCCAAATACCGCTTCTTGCGGGTGATTCAATGGGGAACCCTGTGGTATAGGGTCCATCATTTATGAACCGAAGAATGTCCATCCTTTTATTCGAAAATAACAACCTGTTTTCCACCAAATGATTCCACATCTGGGACTCATTGTTTTCACACCATTTTAACTGCTCTGCAGTGAATCCAATTTTAAGACTATCATGCATTTCGGGCAGCAATGCATCAACAAAGTACATCAGTTTTCCCTGATAAATGATGTGGTCGAGTAATGTAGTGGTATACTTTGATTCATTAAACTCTGTCATGCCCCATGCATATGCTAAATCTGAAACCAGTTTTTCGGGATGCATATTTTTGATCTTATACAACGGTACATTACTGAGCTGATGGTAATAAGTGAAATCTCTTCCAAGGTATTTATCAAGGCTGACACCAACAATATTTTCTGCTGTTACTACCGATT
>JBEPWX010000127.1:0-7791 GCA_041642235.1 Mariniphaga sp. | reverse complement strand
AGGATTTCAGGTTTGACTAAAATTTCCCGATCAGATAAAGCTTTCAGGGGACATTTATTTTTAGTTTCTGATTCCATTTTCATCCTGTAATACTGTTTAATAAAAGGAAATCTCTGCCTGTGGCATTATTACCACAAATGCAATAAAAAAACAAAAATATAAAATCTATCGGGAAATGAAATTATTATTTTAAATGTCGTAATAAAACGAAAATCCAGCTATCAAAAACTTTAATAAGGTATTACCAGAGTATTTTCAGTTGAGCAGGAATAATGATTGCCCCATTATTTTAGATGTGGAGTTTATGAATCACCGTTATTAATGTTATCCTATGCTATCAGGGATTATCAATAACTTGACAAAATAAAGATTTTAATTTCTTTTATTTCCTATTCTTACTGATCTGCTAAAAAAACTGATGATATCCTTTTGTCTTCAAAAAAATGTTAATAAATACTTAATTTATCAATGGACTTTGAAAGGTTTTATGATATATTTGCATTTATCAGAAATAATATAAATTTTTAAATGAGTCGATCATCTAACAAATCAACTGTGTCCCGGAGAGCCGGGATACTTGAAGAACTGGAAGGGAAAGGCGAGGTTTCCGTAAAGGATTTAAGCCATATGTTTAGTATAAGTGAGGTAACCATTCGAAATGATCTTGCTCAGTTGGAAAAACAGAATATGTTAATCCGGGCAAGAGGTGGTGCAATTAAAATTAAATTCTACCGAATAGGGAATGATTCTTCTATAGCCCAAAAACAAAAAGAGTTTCTTAAGGAAAAACAACGAATTGCAAAGGCGGCAGTAAATTTGATATCTGATGGAGATACAATAGTTTTAGATTCTGGCTCAACAACAACAGAAATTGCTAAAAATTTAAAAAATTTCAAGAATCTCACTATTATCACCAATGCCCTAAATATTGCCAGTATTCTTTCAGAATATGAAGGGATTAGCATATTTATGCCAGGTGGCTCTTTGAGAAAAAAATCATTATCGCTGGTGGGGGTACTTGCTGATGAAAATTTTGAAAAATTTTATTGTGATAAATTATTTCTTGGTGCCGATGGTATGGATACTAAACATGGTCTTTCTACTCCGGATTCAGAAGAGGCACATCTGAACCAAATCATGATTAAAATTGCAAAAAAAGTAATTGTTGTTGCAGATTCAAGCAAGTTTCAAAGAAGGCGGTTTGCTTTTATTGCGCCCATATCTCATCTCGATGTGGTTATTACTGATACTGGTATAATTGAAGACGATAAAATCCGTCTTGAAAAAAATGAGGTCGAGGTTATTATTGCCTGATACATCAATTAGCTACAGGTAGTTTTTTCTGAAATTAAATATCAATCCTCTTTTAAGCAGCAGGGTAGAATTCCCTATACCTGACACAAACACATATAATCATTTCTATATGATATAGGATTATTTTATTTCTGATATCTTACAGTTCAACAGGTTGAAGAATTTGCTAAATTAATTGCTTGCTAAAGTCATTGTTTGTGCCTGAAATTACTAATCAGTTAACTTTTTAAGCAGTAATATCCTTCGTGGGATGAACCAACTGCTGTTTATAGTACCTAAGTATTTCTTCGGATTTAATTCGTTTTAACTTCGTATCATATTCGGTAAAACGCGAATTTACTACGAATTTACTACGAATAAACTACGAAGAAATCTCGAAAAAACTATGAGTTTAGCAGGTTCAAACTTACTCCATTAAATTTGTGAATTTGTTTTTTTGCTAAAGGGTAGAAATGGGATTTCTTATTCAGCTGCATTCATACTGCTGCTGAAAGGCTATTCTATAGTATATTAAACAGAATAAATTTTCCCCCTGCAGTTAAGAATATAAACGAATGAAAATCATTTTAAACTTTCCATTTGTAAATTAAATTTAATGCTTAACCGGAAAGTAATAAAAAACAAGAAAAAACCTGGTTTAGAAACTGAGTATTTTCACATTCTTTCAGGCATAAGGGACTAATAGAACAATTTAAATAGTGGCAACTTCTATCGCTTCATATTCTTTTTGTAATTTATCGAAATCGATATTAGAGGCATTTCCGTTATGAATAATTATCCTGTAATATAAAACCAACGACTCATCAGTTGGGATTTCAAATCTCTCGCGACCTGGAAAAACAATATTTTGCATGCTGGTTTTTGATCGTAAAATCCAGGGTGCCGGATAATTATTAGTTTCGGGATGACAAAGTATAGTTATCCCGTTTGGTTCACTATTTTCATTAAAGGTACCTGAAATATCCATCCATGGACCAGCTATAACAGCTTCAGTTTTGGGTTCTACTTTACCTGTTTCTGATGTAAAAGTAAGATCGTCGGGAAGTTTTACTCTGGCACATAATCCTCCATAACCTTTTGGGTCATCAGAACCTCCTATCTCAACATTGGGTACCAGAGCTCTTAATGCGATAACAAAATCAATTTTACGGATTTGATTTTCCAGAGGATGGACTCTTATTGTTGTTTGTTCATTAAGGAATGGTGTGCTATCCCCGAAGTTTGGTGATTTCCAATGGACATCAATTTCAAGTTTTGCTGATTCTCTTTCGGATGAGGTCTTTACATTAATAACATCTTGTTCAATATTTTCCATTATCCATCCGTCACCAACACTTTTATCATCAACATATATCTGATGCCATGCCCAAAAAATACCTCTGTGATAAGGGTGGTCCGCCGGAAATTCCTCGGTAATAACCTCTCCTTTTAAATTGTATAACGGGTGAAGATAATTATTGCAGATATATTCCCCGTCAAGTGATTTAGGTTCTCTTTGATAAAAAAATACAGGATGTCCGTTTTCTTTCAGTTCTACTCCCTGCTCCTGTTTCTCAAAGGTAAATGCAGAATCTGATTTTTGTTGCTGACAGGAGTATAAGAGAATTGAATTTATACAGAAAATAAGAAAATAACGTGTCATTATTATTTATTTTTATAGGTTATTCTGCCATCAAATATACTGCAATAATTGCTGATACCATTCCTGCAATAATAATTGGATGCGGGATTATAGAATAAATTATGAGTGATAACAAAATTGTTATTAATGGAGCACCTGCATTTGTCAATGGTGCAACAATAATTACTTTTCCAAACCGAATCGCATACAATAACGTAAGAGCTCCTACAGAATTAAAGGTCATTATTATAAGATTCAGATAAAGTCCTTTGAATCCCCAGTATATTGGCAGGCTAAAATCGGTCATGAAGTAAGCTATCGGTGTTAATAATAAGCCTGAAATCATCATATAGAAAAATATGCTTTCAGCTTTCATTGAATTATTGGCCAATTTCATAAAAAAAGCCTGTATTCCCCATGCAAGAAAAACAAATACTGCAAGAATGAACCACAAAAAGTTACCCGATGTAGTGCTTTGGGGCTCCTGGTATGACATTAATAAAATTGCAACCAGGGCCGTAATAATCCCAATCCAATGCCGTTTTGATGTAGTTTCTTTTAAAAACAGTACTGACAACATAACGGTAATTGTAGGAGATAAAGAAATTATAGGAAAAACAAGATATGCCGGACCTTCTTTCAACGCATGAAACAAAATTAATTGTCCGCTGGAACCCAGAAAACCAATTATCAATCCATACATAATCGATTTCCAATCGTATTCAAGTTTCCACTTGATGATTCCGAGTGCAACCAGGGCGCAGGGAATCATAGTTATTGACCATACAATATAACCAAGAGTTGCCGGGAATCCTGCTTTTTCGGGAATTTCGATTAATGCTCCCCAAACTCCCCAGAACAGAGTGGTAGTAAGGGCAAACAATAACCATGGGTGCTTTTTCATTTTTTTAAATTCAATTAGGTTAAACTCTTATACAAAAGAAGAAATAAATTTTTATATATTCCCGAATAAATTGTTTTTCATTAATTATTACTTTCGGATTCTTTTTAATATTTTTTCTTGTTAAAGCAAATTCTTGTTATGGATTCAAAACAACGAACTATTGATGCAATAAATCACAGGCAACCTGATCACCCTCCAATTTACGTTTCCTTAACACCTCAGGTTGCAAAGAAATTATCTGATGCAACAGGAATTCCCTATGAGGCTCCCATCGATGCTATGGAATCGGCTCGAATCTCTCATGTGGGACTTTTAGAACATTTGGGAACAGATATAATTGCTGTCGCAGCAACTGTTCCCCCCGAAGGACAGACAATTGTACTGCCCGATGGACGAATGAAAAATGAATGGGGTATGGTTTATAAAGATGTTGGTATTTATGCAGAGTTTGATGAATATCCTCTGGCACATGCCCAGACCAGACAAGATATATTAAATTATCCTTTTCCCGATCATAATCTTGCTGACAGGTATAACAAAGCAAAAGAAATGATGGGAATATATAGTAAGAGTCATGGTGTATTGGGAGATGTTGAAACCATGTTTTTTGAAACATCATGGTATCTGACAGGTATGGAAAAATTGTTGGTTGATTTGATAACTGAAGCTGAATATGTTCCTGTTTTGCTTGATAAAATTATGGAGCAAAATATTATTGCAGGGAAAAAGCTCGTTGAAATGGGTGTTGATTTTCTTTGGTGTGGAGATGATTTTGGTGGGCAACAAGGTATGCTTATTGATCCTGAAATGTGGAGAACGATTTTTAAACCCAGGATTAAGTACATGTTTGAAGAATTTCGGAAGGTTCGTTCTGACATTAAACTGGCATGGCATAGTTGCGGATCAATTTTACCCATTATTCCTGATTTTATTGATGTAGGACTTGATATTCTCAATCCAATTCAACCTCTTGCAAAAGGAATGGAGCCTGAATTTTTGAAAAATACATATGGTAAGGATCTTGTTTTTTTTGGAGGTATAGATGTACAGGAATTGTTACCTTATGGTAATCCGCAAACCATCAATGATGAAGTCCGGAGAAGAATTGATATTTTGGGCAAAGGCGGGGGTTATATAATTTCTCCTGCACATAACATACAGCCTGACACACCCGTGGAAAATATTCTCGCTTTTTTTGAAGCTGTTTCTGATCATAGGTTTTCTTAATTGTCAAGTAAGAAAAACCATGATCAGGAATCTTTAATTTGAGATTTGTTTGATCACTGTTAGATGATTTTACATTTACCAGGGGCCCATTCAACCTGTCATTTTTCAACCTATGACTTATGAGCCATCAATTCAGTAACCCCTTCTTCAAATGCTTTGTCAATATTAACTATGCGTGTTCCTCCATAACGGATGCAAATCAGCAAGTCTTTGGAATGTAAATGAGTGAGATCATTATGGGTTAGTAGCCTGGATACTCCTTAATATATTTAATGTCAGCCAATAAAAATACAAAACGCAACCAGGGCATAGAGTTGTAAGTTTGAATATCAGTTTTTGATATTTATTTTTTAAATTATTAAATAAGTTTTTATAAATAATTAGATGAATTTTTTTCTTTTAAATCATTATTAAAACTTATTTTTTGTAAGGTATTAATCATAAACAGGTAAAAATTGAAAGGCAGTATAAAAATAATATCAAAATTTTATTTTATTTTCTATATTTACATTTTTAAAGACTTTCTTGTAAAGATAAGTTATTTATAATTAAGGGTATATGAATAATGAAGGTGAAAATATTCATTTTGACAAAATAAATTCGTTGGTTAAAATAAGTTTGTTGATGCTTTTCATTACTCAATCACATATTGCCCTGGTAAAAGTATATGAAAAGCTGGTGCAGTTACCGACCCGTGCTGTTGAAGAAGCTGGAATGATGCCTGACTGGAGGAGGTACCGGTATCCTTATACTATGTTTGACATGTTGACCAATGAAAACTGCAATGGCACATTATCTGCTCGTTGAATGAAGTGCTTTTAAACCTCCAGGATCAGGATATTAAGAATTTGATTATAAACTATAATTCGTATTATATGAGATGTTTATCTCAATTTATTCTAACAGGTTCACTGCTGATATTTCTTCTTCTAAATCTGTTTTTTGTTGCAATTTCGCAGGAAGATCATTCTCATTTCAGCAAAACATTTAACAGAGAAAAGCCCTACCGCATATTTTTTCCTGCAGATTATAAGATTTCAGAGAAAAGTTATCCTGTTATCTATTATTTTCATGGGAATAAAGGATCTCATGAGATGTCACTAACAGATGTAGCACAGCAGTTGGTTGAGGAGAATTCTGTAATTATGGTAGCCTGGAACGGACGATCTGTGGATTCGGATATCAGACCATATAACATCGGGTTTCACTCAAATATAAACTACGAAACGCAGTTTAAGGATTATTTCCCCGAGTTGATTTCACATATTGATACTACTTACAGAACATTCACTGAGCGGGAACACCGGGCAGTCATCGGGCACAGTATGGGAGGGATAATGTCATTTTTTCTTGCCGGGAAATACCCTCATTTGATTAGTGCTGCAGTAAATTCAAAAGGTTCACCCGAATTTTTTATCGGATATCCTGATAATCATTCGTTATACAGTGTCCGCTATTTTTTTAAAAACCTTCACGGTATAAAATTAAGGTTTCATAACAGCACAAACGGAGAATTAGTGTACCTGAACAATGAAGTGCATCAGGCAGCTCTGCGGGAAAAAGACCTGGATTATGAATATAAAGTTTATGAAGGAGGGCACAAATTAATGCCTGCAGGTTTTACCGATGCATTTAATTTTGTGGTGGCCTCTTTACAAAATCCTTTGCCCAAACCTGACCGGTGGCATCATGCTGATTTATATCCAAACTTCGACGTTTGGGGATATACAATTGAAAGCAATCTTAAAGAACCTGGATTTATTGAGCTGCATGGAGTAACTAAAGGTGGCCTGGGAATTACCACAAAAAAATGGCAACCAGAAGGAATACCTGTTCCCGGCGTGAAAATAGATGTGACTACTGCTCCATTATATGAACCGGATACTTTTTACAGTTTGTTGGATTACAATCAGTCAACTAATGAAAAAACTATAAATACTGTAAAAAGTGATGCAAATGGAAGGATACGTTTTTCAGTGAATCATGAGCCGCATCAAATTGGAATTTTTGGGAAGAAAGATCCAGCTGATATTGTTTTGCTGGATTATAAAGTTAACGGGAAAAGTAAATTTCTGGATCATAATAAAGAATGTAATTTGAAAATAAACCTTTTAAATCGTGGAGGAAAATCAGGAGAAGGATTGAAAGTGACTTTAAGTACAACAACTGACGGTGTAACTATAAAAAATCCTACCATCAAATTTGACGATATTTCATCTACAGGAGAATCCTGGTCGTCGGAAAATTTTAAAATTACAGCATCAAATGAACCACCTAAAGATGGTTCCCCATTCAGAGTCAGGTTTTATCTTACCGTTACCGATAAAAATAAAACTGTGTGGAAAGATGAATTTGATGCACCGGTATATTTTGATGTTCCTGAATTCCAGGAAATAGGAATTGATGACGGTGACAGCGAAATATTTGGTAATGGAAATGGAAATAATATTGCTGAACCAGGTGAATCGGTTATGATTTATCAAATCAATCATCGCACACGGCTTTATTACGATGATCCGTATATCGATTCTGAGCGTATACATGTTGATTTGCAACCCGATAAATGGGGTGATGGGTATGCCGTTTCTTCAGTTATTCATATTTCAGAAAATTGTCCGATAGGGCATAAAATCAAATTTTTGGCCAGTTATGAAGTTAAGGAATGGAAAACAATAAAAAGAAATGTAACCTGGGGGACGTTTACTATTACCGTAGGAAAGGAAAA
>JBEPWX010000126.1:0-7813 GCA_041642235.1 Mariniphaga sp. | reverse complement strand
GTCAGTGATGAAATTGTTGAGCTTAATAAAAAAGGAAGACCGGTGCTGGTAGGAACCACATCGGTGGAGATTTCAGAATTGTTAAGCCGCATGCTGAAGATAAAAGGAATTAAGCATAACGTTCTGAATGCAAAAATGCATGCCCGCGAAGCAGAAATTGTTGCTGAAGCAGGACGTTCAGGTGCTGTTACCATTGCAACAAATATGGCAGGACGTGGTACTGACATCAAGTTAACGCCTGAAGTGAAAAAAGCAGGCGGGTTAGCCATTATAGGAACCGAACGACATGATTCACGAAGAGTAGACCGGCAGTTGCGAGGACGTGCCGGCAGGCAGGGAGACCCCGGTTTATCTCAGTTTTATGTTTCTCTTGAGGACGATCTGATGCGCTTGTTTGGTTCCGACCGTATATCGGGTATCATGGATAAACTAGGATTGCAGGAAGGCGAGGTTATTCAACATTCAATGATTTCAAAGTCAATCGAACGAGCTCAGCGGAAAGTGGAAGAAAACAATTTTGGCATAAGAAAACGATTGCTGGAATACGATGATGTAATGAATTCACAACGTGAAGTTATCTATAAAAAAAGAAAACATGCTTTGTTTGGTGAACGCCTGGATGTGGATTTATTAAACATGATGTACGATGCCGTTGAGGATCTTGTTAATGAATATTATGGAACCGAACAATTTGAAAACTTTAATATTGAGCTGATGCGTCTGCTGTCTATGGAATCGCCTGTATCGGAGGAAGATTTTAAAAGACTCACACCTTCGGAAATTTCGGAACGAATCTATGATAAAATGATAGATGGTTACAAACGTAAAGTTGAAACCATTTCAAAGCAAGCTTACCCGGTTATTAAAAATGTATATGAAACAAAATCGCAGGTCTATAAGAATATCGTCGTACCTATCTCCGATGGGAAACGCGTTTTTCAAATAATTTGTAACCTCGAAAATGCCTATCTGAATAAAGGAAAGGAACTGGTAAAATCATACCAAAAACAAATAATGCTGAATACTATCGACAATGCATGGAAGGAACAGCTTCGCGAAATGGATGATTTAAAACAATCGGTACAGAATGCCACCTACGAGCAGAAAGATCCGTTGCTGATTTATAAATTTGAATCTTTCAATTTGTTCAAAATAATGATTAATAAAGTGAATAAGGATGTGGTTGGAACCTTAATGAAAGGACACATACCTATTCAGAATCCCGACCAGGTAAGACAGGCAGAAGAAAGAAAACGTACCGATATGAGTAAATATAAAACTCAGAAATCAGATATGCCTGGTGTTGAAAACCCTATGCAGGGAGCTACTTCCACTTCTTCCGATCGTTCCAGACCGCAGCCGGTAAGGGTTGAAAAAAAAGTAGGACGGAATGATCCCTGTCCCTGTGGCAGTGGCAAAAAATTTAAACATTGTCACGGAAGAGGAGCTTAAAAACAGCTGATTACAGTACTTTTTTAATGTGCATTTAAAAATAAGCCAATATGATACACTTTCTAAATTACATCCAATGGGATGTAAGTCCCGAAATTTTTAACCTGGGCCCTCTTTCGGTTCGCTGGTATGGGTTATTGTTTGCTACTGGATTTCTTATTGCCTATTATATTGGCGAGAAGATGTTTAAATCGGAAAATGTACCGCAAAAATGGATCGATTCTCTTTTCTTTTACATTATAATTGCCACCATTCTTGGTGCCAGGCTTGGTCATGTCTTTTTTTACGGATGGGAATATTATTCCCAGCACCCTGGTGAAATACTGAAAGTGTGGCATGGCGGACTTGCAAGTCACGGCGGAGCTTTGGGTATATTTATTGCTCTGCTGATTTATTCCAGAAATGTTACTAAAAGAAATGTATTCTGGACCATCGACCGGGTTGTTGTGCCAACTGCTTTGGTATCAGCATTTATTCGTCTTGGTAATCTTATGAATTCAGAAATCTATGGGATAGAAACTTCACTTCCCTGGGGGTTTATATTTGTACGCAACAATGAAATTGTGCCCAAACATCCAACGCAAATTTATGAAGCCCTTGCTTATCTGTTGACCTTTGGAGTATTGATGTACCTCTATTGGCGCACCCGCGCTAGGTATAAGCAGGGGTTGCTTACCGGTGTGTTGTTTATTTGTGTTTTCACTGCACGGTTTTTTATCGAATTTATTAAAGAAGATCAGGAAGCATTTGAAGCTACAATGGCCCTGAATATGGGGCAATGGCTGAGCATCCCTTTTGTGCTTGGAGGAATCTATTTAGTGAACAGAGCCATAAAACAACCGGAAAAACATTATAAGAACAAAGACTGACTCTGACTATTTTTTTATTAAATGAAAAGCAGTATTTAATAGCAGAAGTGAAGGATACCTTTGTTAAATCAAGTAATTAGCTCTGCTCCGCTGCTTTAGTTAAACAGCCGCAATCCTAAAAAGAATGTTTGTGGCCGTGCCGGTCCGTATACATAAGCACTGTCGCGGAACCTTCCGGTGTCGAAATCATCCTGGTAGTGATTCAGAAGGTTTGCTGCTCCTCCAAAGATCTCGACTGAAGAATCGACCCGTTTAATATTGATGGTGTAGGCAAGCTTAAGTGTTACATCCAAAAACTCAGGGGTATTAAAAAGCACATCTTGCTCGGGAGTGCCGACATCACCTGCCAGCCCATAATGCGGAACAAGCATGTTGCCGGTGTAAATTCCAGAAAGGGAAGCATTAAAGCGGTTTCCCGGGGTCCAGGTTGTGGTAAAATAGCCATAGGCATCAGGACTGCGCAGGTAATCTTTCGTTCCGGGCAATTGCTCCGACCATTCAACCGGTTCTTCATGCATGCTTCTTTGCAAAGTAATGCCTCCTTCAATCTGAAATAAACGGTTGTAGTTGGCACGTGCCTCAAATGTGCCGCCAAACACGTTGCTTAAGCCGCCGTTTCGTTTTTCAATAAGTGAGTTGCCTTCAGCATCCTTTCCGGTCTCTTCCAGAATAAAGGCATCTTGTAGACGGGTGTAAAACCCTTCAAGGGTAATGCCATAGATGTGTTTTTCAGTAGGCTTGTCCCAGTTAAGGGATGTGCTTAAACTTTGTGAACGTTCTTCTTTCAGATCATCAGCCAGACTTACCTTCTGGATGCCACCTCCCGCAAAGGCAATATGCATATCGGCATCAAATGCCTGAGGAGCCCTGAATCCGGTCGACCACGAAAGTCGAAGCTGGGAATTTTCATTTGGTTTATATAATAATGATAACCGTGGATTGACTATTATTTTATCAACAAAATTATGCTTGTCGGCCCTTACTCCCGATAAAAGATTCAACTTTCTGAACACTTCCCAGTCGCTCTGGGCAAAAACACCAAAGTTTCTTGAATTCTGATCAATTAAATAATTATATGCATCAATTTCATCAAAAACGTCATCGATTAAATATTCTGCTCCAAATGTCAGGATGTTGGTACCGGAAAGAAAATTATCCATGGAGTGGTTTAATTGTGTTCCTGTCTGTAAAGTATAATTTTTTGAGTGGCCATACGGCGGATTGTTGTTGTATTCCTGAAGTTCCGATTCATCATAGGGGGCGATGCCTGTAAAATGTTTCCGGGTGGTGTATTGACCGGCAAGGTAAACTACAAATGTTGTATTGTAGTTATCGCTGGTGATTTCATAATCAAGGCCTCCCATAAGCACGTTGTGGGTACGCTCTTCCGATTGTTTGGCAAGGTAAGCCGGACCATCAGTCATCTCTCCTCCGTAGCGGTATTCATGCAGGCTCGAAAAACTGGCTTCCATTTTTTGTCTTTCAGAAACGTTGAAAAATGAATTTAGCCCAAATGAGTTGTTCGTTAAAGCCGGCAATTCCGAAAAATTGTCGTTGTTGTGATCGTACGCATTCCTTTGCCGAAGCGAAGTGTACAAAGCAACACCGGTATTTCTTTTTTGCGATAAGGCCGTTATGGTTCCATTTACCATGTAATCTGCAGCTCCATTTCCTATTACTGAATTGTTTGATGTAATTTCGTATGAATTGCGCTGAGGCATTTGTGTGATAATGTTTACTGTGCCACCAATAGCGCTTGAACCGTATAGTGCCGAAGCCCCTCCTCGAACCACTTCAATCCGTTCCACCATTTCTGCCGGAAGCTGCTCCAAGCCATAAAGGCCGGTAAGGGGACTAAAAACCGAACGTCCGTTCATCAGTATCTGGCTGTATGCCCCGCCAAGTCCATTCATGCGCAACTGCGAATAATTGCATGTCTGGCAATCTACTTCCATACGCAAACCGGGCTGAAAGTTCAGCGTTTCCGATACGGTTTGTGCAGCTACATTCTTAATGGTCTTTGAATCCATCACATTTACAATAACTGCACTTTCGGTTTGCCGCTTAAAAGTTTTGGTTCCGGTAACTACTACTTCGTTAACACGTATCCTGCTTTCTTTTAAATCAAATTTTACTTCCAGGGTTTCCCCGGCTTTTATAGTAACTGGTTTTTTCTGTATTTCGTAGCCTATCATTCTTGCCACCAGTGTATATTCACCCAGGGGTAAATCAACCATCATGTAATGGCCGGTTACATCAGTAGTGGTTCCATGATTGGTATCCTCGAGGTAGATGTTAACGAAAGGAATATGCTCACCTCCGGAAACAACATGTCCGATTATTACGGCGTCGGTATCATCCTGTGCTGAAACATGAGAAATTAGTAATATAACCAGCGCTGTTAAAAAGATTCTGTTCAATTTCACGATTAATATATTTTTAGAATTTGCAAAAATAATAGAATATTATTTAGAAACGATCTAAATAGGAATTTGTTGTGGAATTATTAATTTTGTACCGGGAATGGATTAAAAGGGAATCCGGTGACCTGCCTGCCTGTCGACAGGAAGTCCGGAGCTGTACCCGCAGCTGTAAGCCAATCATGTTAGCGGCAACCTCTGCCACTGTTCCATCGCGGTAAATATCGGGATTGGGATGGGAAGGCCGCCACTAACCAGGGCAAGCCAGAAGACCTGCCATTTTCAATAAATGCTTTCGGGAATAAAAGCGACGGTTTAATAACCTGACGTTTTATTTCCCCGGGTTCAAATTAACTAAGGGGAATGAAAAATAATACATTAATTATTGCTTTGCTGCATATCTTTATTGTTTCAGTGCTGCCGGGTTTTTCGCAGAATGTAACAAGCTATCTGGTTGATTACAATCCGGCCCCGGGGCAGCACATAAATATCGAAACAATTGGGACACCTCAGGCAGCCCAAAAAATGACAGAAAATGTCAGTAACCTGGTTTCACTCGGAAGCTTTGGAGGATTTTTAATAATGAAATTCGAAGAGGCGTGTATGAATCATCCAGATAATCCTTACGGCATCGACTTTACAATTTTTGGAAATGCATTTGCAGGCTCATCGGAACCGGGAGTTGTTTGGGTAATGAAAGATGAAAACCTGAATGGCCTTGCTGATGATACCTGGTATGAAATTGCAGGAAGTAGTCACTTCTTTTCAGAGACCAAAAAAGATTATGCAGTTACTTATTTTAAAACATCGGCAGGCAATGTTTTATGGAAAGATAATCATGGAAAAACAGGACATATTCCTACTAACGAATACAATCTTCAGGATTATTATCCCATTCCTGAAAATTTTCCATCTTATCCGCAGGATTCAGTAACGTTTTATGGAACATTACTGGAAAGTAACTTTGTAACCACCAGTTCACAGGAACTAAAACTGGCTGCTCCCCTATTCGGATATGCTGATTGTCACCCGCAGGTGCATGGTGCTGATCTTTTTTTACCGGATAACCCATATACTTATGAGAAAGAAGGTGCCGGAGGCAATCCCATTGATATATCATGGGCTACCGACAGCCTCGGAAATTATGTAGATCTTGATTCTATACATTTTGTTAAAATTGTATCTGCAAGTCTTATGGACGCAGGATGGCTGGGTGAAATTTCCACTGATGTGACGTGGGTGCAAGCAGTGCAGCGCAGGCCGGATATTTCAGGAAAAGAAAATCTTCTCGTTGTGAAACCTCACCAGCAAAAAGTTTTAAAGGGCGATTCTCTCAAAATGGAGGCTGTGTATTTTAACAGAGGTAAAAACTTTAATTCGCTGGTTTCATTTCAATCACTTAATGAAAAAGTTGCTTCAATCGATGCCTCTGGAATGCTGATTGCCATCTCTGAAGGTGAAACACAGGTTCAGTTTTCAGCAGATGAAGAGGTGCAGTTTAGCTCTGTTAAGGTTGTCTCACCGGAATCCATGCAATGGTTAACCGATTTTTCGGTCGTATATCCTGGCGATACATTGGAATTAACAGCTAAGATTCTTGATATAGAGCAGGAGGTTCTCCACTTGCTTCCGGTATTTTCATCTTCCGTCCCGTCAGCCGGTAAGATCATATATACAGGCAACAAAGCTTTTTTTGTTGCCGTTCAGCCCGGAGAAACTGTATTGACTGCTGCGGTGGAAGGATTTGAGGTTAATGAGCAGGTAAATGTAAAAATTCAGTCTCCTGCTGATAAAATAAAACTTCTGCTATCTGTGAAAACCAGCTATGAAAACCTGCTTCCCCTGCAGTGGGTGGAAGTCGGACAGGCAGATTTAAATTCTATGGTAGAAAACCGGCAGAAAGAATATTCATACCTTGAAAAGATAACGTTATTCGATGCCCTGGCAACAGGGCTGCAAAAAGCCAATGTACCTTATAAGTTTAGAAACGATGAAACTGCCGGAGGAAAACTCTATTTGTATAAAGTAGAATTCGATGGGTTATTTTCCTATGGCTGGGGCGGAAAAACAAATCCAGCTTCATATGCCCGAGCATGGATTGCCAGGTTAAACAACACTCAATATCTAAATGATTTTGATAAAATACTACTTTCTGACGGTGATACCCTTGTATTGTATCATGTTCCTAATTTGCTAAGTACCTGGGATTACACCAGGTTTTTATCGGTTAATAATTCCGCCGGTACGGCTGACGTCATAGAAGTAGTGCTCGAAAAAACTTCCTGTACTTTAGAAAATGGAGAAATTTCAGAATCGGGATTTATGCCTGTTGGTAGTGCTGTTGTATACTCCGGAAGCACTTATTATACCGACGAACAGGGCAAGGTGCAGATTGAATCCGGAGGAGACTTCCCCTTACTGGTATATTCGGGAAATAATGCCATTTTAGTTCAGGAAGAGTGGGTAACAGATGTCGCAATACCTGACCATAAATTCCATACTTATCCAAATCCGGTAAATGATTTTATATTCATTAATTCAAAATCACATGAAAAATATAAAGATACAAAATCACGAATAAGGATTATTAATTTAACAGGAACAGTTGTTTTAGATAAAAATAATTTCAATTTTCCGGTTAATCTGAATCTTAATTTTCTTACTCCAGGCATATATCATGTGATCATAGAAAAGAATCAGCAGTTAGAAATACATAAAATCATTAAACGATGAAGGTTTTATATATATTTTGGCTCCTGGTGTTTTCGTTGATTACCTTTTCAGCTTACAGTCAGTTCATCCCCGATACCATACATATTGATGAAGTTGAAGTTTTGGCAAAAAGGAAGGTTGAGGAGGCAGGTTTAAAAATTACACGACCCGATTCGCTACAGATAGCATCTGTATTAACTGCCGATCTCTCGGAACTGATATCCGATTACTCCCCTGTTTTTATTAAATCCTATGGGAGAGGCTCTGCGGCAACGGCCAGTTTCCGCGGAACAGCTGCTTCCCATACACAGATATACTGGAACGGTATGAACCTAAATTCACCCATGCGTGGACTTGCCG
>JBEPWX010000125.1:0-7862 GCA_041642235.1 Mariniphaga sp. | reverse complement strand
TATCCGTTTTGGTTTTCCAGACTTCTGTTTCACCCGACATGAGGCTGATTTCAGCATTTGCAACCAATGATTCATTTTTATCTGCAACCACAAAGCTGTACCTTTTTATTTGTTTCAGATTCCATTTATTTACATCCTCATAATACTCCTGGTTATTTAACAAATTATTCCAGAAATCCCAGTTATCTATATCGTTCCATTCGCCTGCAGTTAAAACACCGGGTTCAATCTGTCCGTTTGGGTTTCCACTTCCCCAATCGCCGGAACTTGTAATTGAGCCTACACCAGCAGATCCTGAGTATGAATCAAAGGAAAGCATATAAGTCTCCTCTGAACCAGTATTTTTTGCAGGCGATTCAGGTTCGGTTACCTTCTCAAATAAACTTGTTTTACTGCTTGCCGTTTTTTTTCCATTTGTATCTTCATCTTCCCAACAACCCCATACCAACGTTACAATAGCTAGTAAAGCTAATCTTAGTAATCCATTTATTCGTTTCATAATGATGTTTTTATATTAGATAGTTATAAAAGCAAAAAGGTTGCGCCCAAAAACAATTTTTATTACATATCTGACAAGATCTATTTCAAAATGCTAATTTTAAAGCTTACAGCTCCGCCCTCTCAGATACAGCCAGCGTCTCAAACTTTTGCCCTGATTAAGCATTATACTGTTTCACTTCAGCTTTTAGCTTTACAACGGCTTCTCTTTTCCGGAAGCGTAATACCAATGAAGCATATGCTTCTGTGTGCCTAACAGCTCACCGACTATCTGCTCCAAAGCTTCCTTATTCTAAAGTAATTCCATCTTTGTAATCATATATTTCTCCAACCCAAATTCGCCCATTATCCTGGTTTAGTTCAAACTCAGTTGCAGTATATACAATCCCCATAAACCTGGCTTTTACTTTATACTCTCCTTTTGGTATTGCATGATAATTCCTTGATTTATATGTATAAGTCACAGCTGAATTTGCTTCAAGCAAAGCTAAATCTTCAATTTTTATATCATCCCGTTGCCGGTTACTGTTTGAATCTTTAATTAATGAACTCAATCCTGTATTTACATTTGAAAAAGATAATCCTCCGGTGTAATCAGTATAGTATCGTTCTCCCATTTTGTTTAAATCCGGAATATAATAAGAAATGTTATCAAGATTTGTAATAGTAATTGTACTAATAACATCTGTCTGATTTTCGGATTCAATTACTTCAATACTGTCAATCTGAAAACTTAGCCCTTGACGGAATAAATTATTTTCTTTCAAAGAATTGATTATTCGGGTATCATCCAGGGAATTTTCTCCACTACCATAATATCCAATTTTAACAACATTCCGTCCTGAGAAAAAGCAATCAGAAATAAAATAAGGAGTTGGAGGTGGTGATGATAATTCACATGAATGAAATACTCCTCCTAAAATACTGTCATTATTGACTGTAATTTTAAAATGTGTTAGCTGTGTTTCGTATGATAAGTCTGTTTTTAAAAAATAAGTATGTGTTGAACTATCATAAAACTCAATATCCTTTTCGGTAAATACAGTTCCATCAGAAAACTCTATTGTTAATGCTGAATCATTGAGTTCTGCATCTGAGTTCAATTCACAGGAATTTAGTATCATAAAGATAAAAAGTCCAATTAGCAGAAAAGATTTAATCGTTTTCATAATTGTCATTTTTAATTATACTATTGTGATGCTATTCATTTGTGAAAAGTTGCGTCACAACTGGATAATACTGATTTTCTCAACCCCTTTTATTTCCAGTCAATTAAACCTGATTTTTTTGTTCGAATATTCAGATCTTAATTTTTATACAAAAATAAGTATTATCCCATCTATTAACTAATTGGAATTTTATCAACCTGAAAATTGATCTTCGAATTTTAATGGATTACCGGGAATGTCTGAATTGGTTTACTGTACAATTGTTTGTGAATTCTAAGTGTTCTTGCTGGCTTTGTGGCAAAAAAGGGTATTATAACTAAATCTGTTACAACTAAAAAAGAAGCCATGCAGATAACAATCCAAACAGGATGCTATACAAAATTGCTTCAAGCTGTATTGTCCAGAATACTTTTTTTTCTACGAATTCCTTTTTCAGATATACAATGCCTTCAATGGTGTTGGAAAATGGAATTGCACTGGCAAAATCTGCATAAACAAACATCAGGGAAGCCATAAATATAAATTGTAATCCAAATGAAAGTTCTCCTAAATATGGCAATATAGGATATAAAACCATTGACATCACAATTCCTCTCACAAATTGTGAGGGAATTAATAATCTTGCAATTCGCATGCTTTCTTTTTTATCATCCATATCCCTGAAAAAAGAATTATACAAGCGGTTTTTGCCCGAATACATTTTCTTTGCCAGTTGAAAATCTATTACTCCTGCAATATTGTAACACAAAAAATGGATTACAAAAAACAGAAGACTGAACTTAACGTAGGTCATAAATAATGTATTTTCTTATTTAAGTTTTTTGTGATTTAATTTAGCTCTTTAACAACCTTCATCAGCATAAACCTTAAAGCTTTTGATGTATAAGATTTGTCATTAAATGTTCCGATAATATATGATTTGGTTTGGGGATGGTAAAACATAAAAGCTCCTGTAACACCAACACAACCCCAGCAAAAATATTTTTTAGGCAATAGAAAAGGAATTGCTTTGGGTTTCCAGATGGAATAACCGTAATCAAAACCAATAGCAGGAAAGCCCATTTTAATGTCATCATAAATCATTTTGCTCAATGTTTCTTTCTTCACTAACTTGTAATTAACCAGGGCCTTCATAAAAATCAGAAACTCATCCAAAGGTGCCACAACACCCCCTCCTGAATAGTCAATTTGCGCTACTCTCTTATTTTCGATGAAATTGATGTTGAAAAGATAAATATTGGCTGGGGGATATTGGGCTTTGGTTTTTGGATCGGAATACCCATGTATATAAGCATTTTCCATTCCCAAAGGCTCAAAAATCATCTCATGCACCGCTTCATGAAAAGCTTTTTTTGTTATGTTTTCGATTATTAAGCCAAGTAGATAGTAATTAGTATCTGTATAAAAATGCTTCTGACCTGGCTTGCCTATGGGTTTAAGGTGTGTTTTTCCCCACAACAAGGCCTCCCTGACTGTTATTTCAAGGCTCTGGTCACTAATCATTTTTTTTAATAATGGAAAAAAAACATCATTTAATCCCGATGTCTGAGTCAGCAGATGTTTGAGGGTTATGTCGCCGGAATAATCGTTACCTTTATAAATATGCAAACCATTCATCAGGTCTGCATCCAGGTATTGTTCAATTTTATCATCGAAATTCAGCAAGCCCTGATCGTGCAGCATACCAATGACAGTTGCCGTGAATAATTTACCAACAGATGCGAGATGGTTGGCCTGCTTTGGATTTGCCTGAATTTGCCCGGTATTTCCTTCGGCAATATTGATATCTATTCCAAGGTTTCGGGAATGAACAAGCAGGTAAGCATTCTTTATTTTTTTATCGTTTTGAACCAGATTTCTAAATAAAAGCTCAATTTTATTTTGCACAGCTTTCTCTTTCATGGTTTAATTTTTAATTATGAGATGTATGGCAGAAAAGGGACAGTTCTTTACATAACATTTGTTCTTAATTAATTATCTCTCTTCTCAAACTTTTCATCCTTGCTTTTTTTTACTTTTCGCCAGACAAGGTAAATTATGCCAGCTACAGCCAATGTCGTGAGCAGAATTTGTATCCCAAGAAAAAACTTCAGGACTTCCATTTTACTTAAGTTTTACTGCTGTTCCATATGCAAGTATTTCGGCAGCTCCCTTTGTAACCATGGCAGTGGTAATATGAATACCAACTATAGCATCGGCGTTAAGCCTTTTGGCATCTTCAGCCATTCTTTCCAAAGCCTGCTCACGTGCATGCGCCTGAAGCTGGGTATATTCCTCAATTTCGCCACCCACAATGTTTTTTAAACCTGCGATAATATCGCGGCCAATGTTTCTGCTTCGCACAGTGCTGCCCCTGGCAATGCCCAATATTTCCGTTATCTCCCTGTTGGGAACTGAATGTGTTGTTGAAAGAATCATAATCAAAATTTATTAAGGTTATTATTTCTTGTGAAAAATATACTAAGTTAATTGTTATCAGAACAGCAGCTCTGGATTTTAATTTAGCAGGATAAATCTAATAAGGAATTTGTTTAAAAACAACAGCTTAAAAAAGATTCTGATCTATGATTTACAAGACCACCAGGAAAGTCTGAAATATGATTATTCGGATTAATCCGGTGATCATGATTAGAAGAAATCAAAAATTCATATTAATCCTACAAATCATGCTTCAAACAAAAAAATAGCAATCAAGGTAATCTTTGAATCATGTTTCAGACAGTTAATCATGAATTCTAATTTTATGGAATAACCACGGTTATCCTTATAATAGCAACGGATTGGAAGCCGGATGAATAGTTAAATATCAGGTGAACTTTATATCCATTCAGTTGTCCTATTTACTGACAATAGTAATATCCACAAACAACAGCAATTATGGAAAATATTAAAGAAAAAGTTAACAAAACAAATCCTAATCAGGAGGAAGGTAATGTTGCAAGGAAGATAGAAGAGCAAACAGCAAAAATTCCTTCCGATTTATTTTTATGGGCATCTATAGGATCCATGCTTCTTTCTCTTACTTTAAAATTAGCAGGAAGCAGTAAAACTGCCTTGTTTGTTGGTCAGTGGGCTCCTTCATTTTTATTGATTGGAATCTATAATAAGCTTGTAAAGCAATTGGGACATGATTAAATGTACTGTTTTTTCCATTTTTTGATTTTGTCAGGTAGAAAAGAAGGCATGCTTTACCTGAAAGCACAAAATCATATATAGTTATATAGTTTTCTTTCAATAACCTCAAGATTCTTTATTGCATGTTTTCTTTGTTGCTTGTTCCGAATCCAGGGATGTCTGATCCCTATTTGGAAGATTAACCGGATTACCAGGAACTACTGATATTGTTATGGTAAAATGGTTCGTTAATTCTTAATGTTCTTGCTGTCTTTGTAGCAAAAATGGGGAATGTAAAGCTTAACGACTCACCGGTCATCTATTCCTTTAGATTTTCCGGCTGTACTTTTATCATTTTGTTTCAGTTATACCAACATAATACAGGTCAAACCCACCTAACCCGCCATCACGGTTCGATGAAAAAATCATCATGTCATTATTAATATCCTCATATTTTCTCACTATCGGTCTGTATTCATCAAATTCCGAATTAATTTTTCCACCAAAATTATGAGGCTCTCTCCATTGTCCATTAATTCTTTTACTGTACCATAAATCGTATCCACCAAAACCTCCATCCCTGTTTGAAGAAAATACCAGAAAATCATTCAGTATGAAGGGACATTTATCGTCGTGAATGCTATTTAATTCTGTAAGTAGTGTCGGCTCCTGGTTATTCGGTTCCGATAAAAAATTAATCAATCTCACATTCTGTGGTAAAATCTTTTTGTACAAATTATATGATCCTTTTGTGTTTGAACAATAATAAATCTCATCGTCTGCTATTGTGATGTACCCTTCGCTAAATTCTGAAGTATTTATAGAAGTAAAATTATTTGGACCGGTTATTCTGTATGCATATTTGGCATTTTCATTTAAATTCCTCTCGTAAGTCATATATTTTATATCCAGATCGTTTTCTTCTCCTACAGCATAAAAGAATATAAACTCGTCATCTTCATTTTTTATATTAGTCAGATTATATCTGTGTATGTAAGGGCCAAACAGATTGTTTGAACCGTTTAAAACAGACTGCATTTCACTAATGCCCAAACATATTGATGTTCTCCCTGCGCTTTCCCCGATTGAAACAATATCTTTATCAAAAGGATAACTCATATTCACTGTGTAATGTATGATATCAAAATTCTTTCCCTTTGATTTGCGATTAGAAGAAAAAACAAAAGCATACATGTCATATTCTCCAGGTTCTAACGCTGAATTATAATCATCATATTTTGAGTTAAAAATGCTCAAGTTCTGAGCGGTATCCGGAAATCCGTTTTTTGATTTGAGAATTTCATCTTTATCGCAACTTCCAATTATCATTGAAAAGGCAATTGCAAAAATTAATTTAAATAACCAGTTGTTTTTCATTGACAGATATGTTTTGTTATTGGTTACGTTCCGCGTGTATGATTAGGTACTGTACTTAATTGTTCCTGCCTTGTTGCCATGCATTTTTATTAATTTCAGTTTTACAATTTATACAATAACCTCGATGTACACTCAATCCCGAACCACAAACCTTACATTTCCATTTTTCTTCCTCATTTTTTAGGAATTGTTCAAGTCCATGATTTTTTATGAACGTAAGGTTTTCAATCATACTCATTCCGTATTTTGTCCGGTATCTTTTATCTAGATTTTTTAATCTCGTACATGGATGTTTCTCACAGTCATAACAATATCCTGATTCAGTTACTGATAATAAAGAACAATTTACAATTGTACAACTTCTGCATACCAGTGGTTTATTCTCATCATCTTTCTTACCTCCGCATGGTCTGTTTTCCCGAAGATGACCAATACATAGACCACAATTCATTCCACAACAGGCAATAAGTCCTTGATATTTAAGAATAGTTGTCATAACGTGTCAGGTATATTTTGCAAGTTAGTGAATGTTTTACTTTATCAATAGTTTTATCAATGATAGAAGACAATGTAGAATTGTTATTTGGACAGCAGAATTGGTTGTGTTTTTGATGTCAACATAATTAAACCTGATAATTCTATAAATCACGGTTCAGACAGTATCCTTTTTAGCCATCATCTGCGCAAGGCCGGATTCGAGTTCCACTTTTCTGAAGTCAGAGAATCCGGCATTTCTGAACCACGATTTAATTTCATCCTCCGAATAACAATCGCCTTCTTCAGTACCAACCAACATGTTGATGGAAAAAACGGCGCCCTGTACCGGTTCAGTTTTGGTGTCATTCATTATCCAGTCCTGGATGACAATTTTTCCATTGGGATTAAGCGCATCATAGCATTTCTTCACCAACTCCCGGTTGGTTTCAAACGAATTGCTGTGAATGATGGCAGAAAGAAATATCAGGTCAAATCCTTTAGGGAGTTCATCTGTGGTATAATCTCCTTCATGGAGTTCAATTTTTCCTGAAAACCCTTCCTTTTCAATAATTGTTTCAGAAATGGGTGCTACATTGGGCAAATCGAAAACCACCGTTTTTAGCTCCGGTTTCCGGTTTAAGAATTCCATACAAAAACATCCTGAGCCCCCGCCTACATCCAGCACTGAATTAATCTCCTGCAAGTCAATATGGGCAAGTTGTGCCGGGGCTTGTTTCTTTCCTCTGTCGTGCATGGCATGTATAAATGCTTCCAGCCACTTTTCCCCGCTTTCATTGATTTCTGTACTATGGGCTGCTTCTCCGGTTCTCACAACCTCGGTTAATTGACTCCAGGTATCCCACAAATGATTGGCATGTCCCAACCCCGCCAGGTAGTCCGGGCTGTTTTTAGAAAGAAACCTCATACTGTTGCTGGTATTTCTGTAATTTCCCTCATTCTTTTCCAGCAAGTTTAATCCCGCCAAAGCATTCAGCAGGCGTTCGGTTGCCGCTGTGTTGAGGTTTAAAGCTGCTGCTGCCGTTTCTGCATTCATCTTCTTCTCAGCAATGACAGTGAATATATCCAGCTCAAAAGCCGTTAGAACAATTCTGCTTTTCTGGAACGCCATTGCCATTTCCCGTATTTCCATTGGTTTCATAAAACTTTTTTTACACTTTACTTTCAAATGTACAAAAGTTTCAGAACAGTTAAATTATACCTACATAT
>JBEPWX010000124.1:0-7866 GCA_041642235.1 Mariniphaga sp. | reverse complement strand
CCGAAAGTTTTTATCAATTTCTGGTTAAAGGTTTAATTTCTTTCTATTTGACTTTTAACTGGCGATATGTAATAAAAAATACGAAAGAAATTTGATGGAAAACCTGTTAAAATATTTTCCCTGGCTCAGTTTTTTATCAATGTAAATTAAAAAAATGTAATTTATTTTTGGATTTCGTTTACAGATTATAAATAAATTATGATTTCTTATACATTTGTGTAACTGAAATCTTGTTTAAACTGAACAACGCTTAGCTTTTAATTTTAATCACATCAAAATAAGGTTTACAGGATAGATAATAAATTGACAACAATTGATTTAGAATAGTAGTTTTATGAATTTGAAAGATCCAAAACAATTTACTGAGGATTTTATGGCCTATGTTGAGGCAAAAAATCCAGGCGAACCTGAATTTCATCAGGCAGTTCTTGAAGTAGTAGAAACTCTATCCGAGTTTTTAATTATGAATCCCAGATATATTCATTTTAAAATTCTAGAACGGATGGTTGAACCTGAACGTGTTGTTCAATTCAGGGTGCCATGGACAGACGACAAAGGAGTTATCCACATTAACCGAGGTTACAGAGTTGAGATGAACAGTGCAATAGGCCCTTACAAAGGTGGATTGCGGTTTCATCCGAATGTGAATTTGAATATATATAAATTCCTTGCATTTGAGCAGGTTTTAAAAAACAGCCTTACATCTTTGCCTATGGGAGGTGGAAAGGGAGGTGCTGATTTTGATCCGAAAGGTAAGTCTGATACTGAGGTTATGCGGTTCTGCCAAAGTTTTATGACTGAATTAACCCGCCATATTGGACCGAATACCGATGTTCCGGCCGGAGATATAGGTGTCGGAGGCCGTGAAATTGGGTTTATGTTTGGACAGTATAAGAGGTTGAAGAATGAATTTACAGGAGTGTTAACAGGAAAAGGAGTTGATTGGGGCGGCTCACTTATAAGACCTGAAGCAACTGGTTATGGAACAGTATATTTTGCTGAGGAAATGCTTAAAACCCGGGGTGACAGCTTTAAAGGGAAAACCGTTGCAATCTCAGGTTCAGGCAATGTTGCACAGTTTGCAGTTGAAAAGGTTCTTGATTTAGGTGGGCAACCAGTTACTTTGTCCGATTCAGGGGGTACAATTTATGATCCCGATGGTATTGACCGGGACAAGTTGGAATATGTTAAGGAATTGAAAAATGTTTACAGGGGCAGAATTTATGAATATGCCGATACTTATAATGTTCCTTATTACGAAAATGAACGTCCATGGGGAGTAAAATGCGATGTTGCATTACCTTGCGCCACACAAAATGAAATAAATGGCAATGATGCAGAAACCCTTCTTAATAATGGTTGTTTTGTTGTCGCAGAAGGTGCAAATATGCCTTCAACCTATGAGGCTGAGCATAAATTCCTGGATGCTAAAATACTATATGCACCTGGGAAAGCTGCCAATGCTGGGGGGGTGGCGGTCTCAGGCCTTGAAATGACCCAAAATAGTATGCGGTTGAATTGGACCCGTGAAGAGGTAGATGAAAAACTTAAATTAATTATGCACAATATTCATAATATGTGTGTGAAACATGGGCAGGAAAAGGATGGATTTGTTCACTATGTTAAAGGTGCAAATATTGCTGGTTTTGTAAAAGTCGCCAATGCAATGATTGCTCAAGGATTGGTTTAATCATTCACTAATGTTGTAAAATATGATCCCGGTTATTTATAGCCGGGATTAATTGTTTTAAATACAGTTCAGTCCTTATCTTTTTCTGTATCGGAAGCCCTTGTTTGTAATGTCATGTCGGGGTGCTGTTTTTGGTAATTGTTTTTTTTTATTTTTTTCATGTAATAAAAACTTTCTAAAAACGTTTTTTGCTCAGGAAGGCTTAATTATTAATAGTTTTTTTACCATCAATTCGGTTTTGCCTTCTGGTTAGAGGAGTGTTTATTCACTCCTCTTTTTTTTTCTGGTGAAGTTACTTATTGTGATTAGGGGACATAAATGACTGCAATGCTGCAGTTTTATTCGATATCCCGGCTCAGTTTCTGTATTTCCCTGAAGAAAATCAATGGGTTTTGCAGGCACAAAATGGCATATTATGGCAGCGTGTATTTTTTAACTGGCTGGATAAGTGGTTAAAAGATTCGTAAAAAGTAAAACCAGGCTCATTGTATTTTCTTATCTTTCGAATAAAAACAGTTGAGAATAGATAATAAAACTGAAAATGCTTTTGGTAAGCCTACTGTTTTTGCCGGCTTAATTTTTTTAGTGACAGGAATTATAAGTATAGTTGCCGGTGCTTTTATAATTGGTGCAGTAGTTTTTATTATCGCTGCTTTTGTGACTTTTACATATTCTGGAGTAGAGCTTGATACCAAAGCTCGGCAAGTGAGGCAATATAATAAATTGTTTGGCATAATTAAAACAGGTAAATGGAAGTCCTTCGAGCCTTATATTGGAATTACACTTATTCCAATTTCAACAGTAGAAGTAATGGCAAGCTGGTCGAACAGGATAACCTCTACAAAAACTACCGATTATCGCATATATTTTGTTAATAAAGCCAGGAAGCCGGTGTTTGCAATAAAAAAATGCAAATCGAAGGAAAATGCAAGAGACTGTCTCGATGAATTTTCCTTATGGCTTAAATTACCGGTTTATTCTGTAATTAGAGTAAGAAAGAAGCCTGACAGTTATGCCTGATTGTATTTTGCCCTCAATTCACTATTTTTGAAAAAAAAAGAACTTATTTATGCAAAAAATACACATTGGATTTTTAGGAGCAGGAGGAATTGCCCGTGCTCATGTATATGCCTTGCAGGCACTTAAATTTTATTATAATGATGTTCCTGAGCTTATTTTTGAATCGGTGGCTTCTGCCCGAAAAATCAGTCGCGAAAATTTTGCTGCCAGTTATGGTTTTGTTAATGTCCAAAGTGTTGAGGAATTTGCTGAAAATAGTTTGATTGATGCTGTATTTATATTAGGACCGAATAAAGTACATTTTGAACATTTTAAAATGGCAGCACGGATGCCTGGAGTAAAATACATTTATCTTGAAAAACCAGTTTGTTCCACATACAATGAAGAACAAGAAATGAGACGTTTGGCAGTGGAACTTGAAGATAAGGTGAAAATACAGGTGGGTTTTCAATACCTGCAAACGTCTTCGGTACGCGAAGCATTGCAATTTTGGCAAACTGGCATTCTTGGAAATCCCATTCATTTTAATTTAAAATATTATCATGGCGATTACCTTCAATCCGCTTATAGGGAACAGCGGGTTACCCGGCTTACCCCTGCCCCGGACGGGGGAGCAATGGCCGATTTAGGTTCGCATGGAATTAGTCTTTTGATGGCTTTTCTGGGAGAGAAACTCCGGATTACAAGCGCATTGCAAGGAGGTAAATTTTCTGATGTCCCTGAGGAGTCCGACCTGTTTAGTTCAATTTCTCTAGTAGATCCTGCATCCGGAGCAGTTGGCAATCTTTCTGCCAGCCGTATAAGCTCCGGAACTGGTGATTTGGTTGATCTTGAAATGTATGCTGAGAATGGGGCATTGAAATATTCTTCCAAGACTTCGGAATATTTTGAATATTATCTTGAAGGTTCACAACAGTGGGTGAAAAAAATGGTGGGAAGCAATTATACACCGATAACAAGCTTCCCGTCCGGCCATGTACCTCCAGGATGGTTACGTTCCATGGTACACTCACACTACTTGTTTTTTACTGGAAACGACACCCAAACAGTTGCTCCCGATTTAAATCACGGGCTTGCTGTTCAGCGAATCGTACGTGAAACAGCTGGTCATCTCAAAAAATTTAGAAAAAGTTATGCAAAAAAATGAAAGAAAAAGTGGAATTCTTCTGCATATAACTTCACTTCCCGGTCCTGACGGTATAGGTACTTTAGGAAAGGAAGCATTTCAATTTGTCGATTTTCTTGAAAATACCGGCCAAAAGATATGGCAGATCCTACCTCTTGGTCCTGTTGGATATGGAAATTCTCCCTATCAGTGTTATTCTGCGTTTGCCGGAAATCCACTGCTTATTGATTTGGATTATGTTGTAAGAGAAGGCCTTCTCAGTAAAGAAGATTTGGAAGAAAAACCTGCCTCCCCATTATATCGGATTAATTTTGAACAGGTAGAAGAATGGAAATACCCGTTGCTGAAAAAAGCTTTTGAAAACTTCACAAAATCAAACAGGTTACAAAATGAATACCATCATTTTCTGAATGAGCACTATTGGTGGTTGAATGACTATGCGCTTTTTATGGCAGCAAAAGGACACTTCAAAAATGTTATCTGGACTGAATGGGATACAGAATTAAAATTCAGGAAAGAAAATGCCCTGGATAAATATTCTACTTTACTGGATGAAGAAATCCGATTTCGAAAATTTATGCAGTTTTTATTCTTCAGGCAATGGTTCCGGTTAAAAGAGTATGCTCATTCTAAAGATGTGTTGATATTGGGTGATTTACCATTGTACGTATCAGGTGATAGCGTTGATGTATGGAGCAATACCGATATTTTTCGTTTGGATGATAACCTGAATCAGATTGCGATGGGTGGAGTTCCGCCCGATTATTTCAGTGAAACGGGTCAGCTATGGGGTAACCCGGTATTTAATTGGGAGCGGATCGAGGAACGGAATTATGATTGGTGGCTGGCACGACTCCATTTTAATTTGAATTTATTCGATCAGGTACGTATTGATCATTTCAGGGGATTGGAAGCTTATTGGTCGGTACCAGCGGGTGAAAAAAATGCGATTAAAGGTGAATGGGTTAAATCTAAGGGATATGAGTTGTTGAAAATGTTTAAAAAACAAGTTGGTGATTTACCGCTTGTTGCAGAAGATTTAGGCGTGATAACAGAAGAGGTGGAACAAATACGTGATAAGTTTAATCTTCCCGGAATGAAAGTACTGCATTTTGCATTTGGTTCAGATCCGGCAGATCACAACCTCCCCCATAATTATTTGCCACATTTTATAGCCTACACTGGAACTCACGATAACAATACGACATATGGCTGGCTAAGATCACTTGAAGGTTCAGAGAAAAAAATGGTGCGCCGTTACCTGGGTACAACAGGCAAAAAAGCGGTAAGAAATGCCATTGAACTTATCTGGTCATCCTGTGCATCCTGCGCAATTATTCCAATGCAGGACTTGCTAGAACTGAATGAAAATTACCGGCTTAATACTCCCGGTACTGCAGCCGGAAACTGGGAATGGCGTTTTAAATGGTGGCAGCTGAAGAAAAAACATCGTGAATTTATTAAAAGTTTAACCCTTAAATACAACCGTTAATTCAACAACATTTTAGAACTGCCTGCATAAACTCTTTTGGTTTTTCGGCATGAAGCCAATGACCGGCTCCGGGAATATCTATTATTGATGCATCAGGATAAATTTCTTTTATTAAAGCTTCATCTTCAGGTAATATATAATTCGATTTTTGCCCCTTGATAAAAATTACAGGATAGTTCCTGATGGGCATACGATCTTCAAACCATTTTTGGTTTACCCCTCCAACTATCTCATCAAGGTGGTCATATAATACTTCAACATTTAACTGCCATTTGTATTGTTTGCTTTTTTTGTCACGTTTAATATTCTTTAATAAAAATTTTCGGATACGTGTATTGTCAATTTCTTCGGAAAGCTTGTCGTCAGCCTCATTCCGATTTTTTATCGTGCTGAAATCCAGTTCCTGCATGGCCATAAGAATATTTCTATGCAAATGATACTGGCTGCTTTCGTTCATCTCCAGGTAATTTTTAGGTGCGATATCGGCAATGACCAGTTTTTCAACTTTTCCTGGATAATTGGCTGCAAACCACATGGCTGCTTTTCCTCCCATGCTATGCCCCAGCAATGTAGCAAATTCAATTTGATGCATATTAAAAAAATCTGCCAAATCATTACTTAGATCTTCAAACGTATGAGACGGAGCAAATGGAGAACGTCCATGATTTCGCTGATCGATGGTATAGACAGTATGTTTCTCTGCCAGACGTTTTCCCATGTTTATCCAATTGTCTGAAGAGCCATAAAGTCCATGAACAATGACAACAACAGGACCAGATCCTTCTTTTCGGTAATACAGTTCCATGATAACTTTTATTTGAGGCAATCAAGATACTTTGAAATTGTAGCTTCCAGTCCAAAATAAAGGGCATCGGAGATAAGAGCATGGCCAATAGATACTTCCTCAAGATTCTGAATATTTTTAGCAAAAAAATGAAGATTCTCAAGGTTTAGGTCATGACCGGCATTAAGTTCCAAACCAATGGTGCTGGCAAGTATGGCTGCCTCACTAAAAGGTTTGATTGCAGCATCACGGCCAAGTGAATAAAGCCTTGCATAGGGTTCAGTATATAATTCAATCCGGTGAGTTCCGGTTTCAGCTGCTCCTTCAATGGCATCTTCATCCGGATCAACAAAAATGGAAGTTCGGATACCGTATTCTTTTAACCTGTCGATAACCTCTTTTAAAAAAGTGAGATTCCCCCAGGTGTCCCAACCATGGTCACTGGTAAGTTGGTAATGCGTATCGGGAACAAGAGTAACCTGATGAGGCAATACTTCAGTTACCATTGTTAAAAAATCTTCACTTGGAAAGCCTTCAATGTTAAATTCAGTCGTTATAAACGGCCTGATTTCATAAACATCCTTTCGGGTAATATGCCGCTCGTCAGGTCGTGGATGAACAGTAATGCCATGTGCGCCAAACCGTTGGCAGTTGATAGCTGCATCTTTTACGCTGGGAATATGTCCTCCCCGCGAATTTCGTAATGTAGCAATTTTGTTAATGTTTACACTAAGTCGTGTCATTTTTGTATTTTTGAAAGTGCAAGTTACAATTTTCAGTTCGATATTGATAAAACAAAAAAAAAGATTTGCTGGCAAAAAATTTAATATCAGATGTTATTCCTGCCGTTAGGAGCAGCGAAAAAGGGCAAAAGGTTCTGAACTCGATGGACCTGTACAGGGTATCTCATCTTCCGGTTATTGAAGATTCAAGTTATCTTGGCCTGATATCCGATAAACTTATTTATGATTTTAATTTATTGAATAAACCTATTTCGAAAGAAAAGGAAAAATTTTTTACTGCACATATCCACGAACAACAGCATATATTTGAGGTAGCCGTATTGATGTATAAACTAAAGGTAAGTGTAATAGCTGTAGTGAGTAAAGATCATGAATACCTCGGAGCAATTACCCTCTACGATTTAGCCCGGCGCTTTGCCCGCTTTTTTTCACTCCAGGAGGTAGGAGGCGTTGTTGTTTTGGAAGTGAATGTGACTGATTATTCAATGGCACAAATTAGCAGGATTGTTGAAGAAAATGATACCAAAATTCTGAGTTTCTTTTTAAATCGCTTGCCTGGAACTAATAATCTTGAAATAATATTGAAATTTGACAAGGAAGATCTTTCTCCTGTTATCAGAGCATTTGAACGATACGATTACAACGTGAAAGGTATATATCTCGATGATTCAACTTTAAACGATCTCTATCAGGATAGATATGATCAATTTATGAAATATATGAATCTATGATTTATTTAAGAAAAGTTCTTATAAAATTCACCAGTATAGTTGTATCGAAAATATAAAATTTAATTCTTAATAATGTGAAAGTGGCTGTGTTTGGAATCTCAGTATCTGAGAGTTTCCTTCCTTTTTTAAAAGATTTTTTTGGTTTTTTGAAAAAAAATAAAATTGAAGTTCAGCTTTTTAAACCATTTTATGATTTTTTACAACAGGAAAGAAATCTATCGGTTTATCATACCTCCCTTTTTCAATCACATTCAGATTTCGATGCATCCAACAAATTTAT
>JBEPWX010000123.1:0-7867 GCA_041642235.1 Mariniphaga sp. | reverse complement strand
CGATTCTTATGGAACACATGGATTGATAGCTGAAGCCATGAAGAAAATGAATCGCAACGAATTAACCCTTTCTTCTAAAATTTGGGTTCGCGGAGGAGGAATTCCAGAACCTGAACGCCTTGATGCAGATGTGGTGGTAGATCGATTTCGTAAAGAATTGAATACTGATTATATCGATTTAGTTCAGATTCATTGTATGGTAGAAAAAAACTGGACAACTACCCAGAAAAAGCAAATGGACATTCTGGAAAACCTGAAGGCAAAAGGAATTATCAAAGCTCATGGAGTATCTGTACATTCATTGGAAGCGATGAAAGAAGCACTTCACAGCCCCTGGGTCGATGTTATTCATGTAAGAATAAACCCATATGGTATTGCAATGGACAAACCAAATCCGGAGGAAGTGGTAGAAGTTATACATCAATTGCATAAATCGGGGAAAGGTGTAATCGGTATGAAACTGGTAGGTAATGGAAAATACAGAGATCAAAACAAAAAGATTGATGATGCTATACGATTTGTGCTGGGACTTGAATCTGTAGACATGGTGATAATTGGATTTGAATCAATTGAACAGATTAATGATTACCTGGTCCGCACCGAAAATGCATTAGAAACACTTCAGGGCTGAATTACCTTCTGGAATTATTATTACAAATTTGCGATGAAGTAGAATTGAATTTGTACATTTAAACCTGGATAAATTCAAAAAATGACTGATGAATAAAATTATAGTTCTATTCCTGTTAGTTACCTCATCTTTTCAACTTTTTTGCCAGGATCGCATAACAGGTCGCAACTTTGCCACACGAAGCGAAGTGATTGCTCAAAAGGGAATGGCCTGTACAAGTCAACCGTTGGCAACCCAGGTTGCTCTTGACATTTTGAAATCTGATGGAAATGCCATTGATGCAGCAATAGCAGCCAATGCGGTATTAGGCTTAACCGAACCTACCGGGAATGGAATTGGAGGTGATTTATTTGCTATTGTTTGGGATGCAAAGTCTCAGAAACTTTATGGACTTAATGCAAGCGGAAGATCCCCCTATGAATTGGAACTTGAATATTTTAAAGAGAAAGGGTACCATAAAATTCCCTCGCTTGGTCCTCTTTCGGTTTCTGTTCCAGGTTGTGTTGATGGCTGGTTTGAATTACATAAAAAATTTGGACAGCTTCCCATGAAGGAGATACTTTCTCCTGCCATTGAATATGCTGAGAATGGGTTCCCTGTTACAGAGCTAATTGCCCATTATTGGGAAAACAATTCAGCTATCCTGAAAGAATTTGCAGGCTTTGAAGAGATTTTTATGCCGGGGGGCAAATCTCCTGGAAAAGGTGAAGTATTTAAAAATCCTTATCTGGCAAAAACATACAGCATGATTGCAACCCAGGGCAGGGATGTCTTCTACAAAGGTGAAATTGCAAAAAAGATTGTTGAATACATACGAGCTCAGGGGGGATTTCTCAGTATGAAAGATATGGAAGACCATATCTCTGAATGGGTTGAACCTATTTCAACCAATTACCGTGGTTATGATGTTTGGGAATTGCCTCCAAACGGACAGGGTACTGCAGTGTTGCAAATGCTGAACATACTGGAAAATTATAATATCGGCAGTATGGGATTTGGCTCAGCGGAATACATGCACTTATTTATTGAAGCCAAAAAACTCGCTTTTGAAGATCGTGCAAAATATTATTCTGATCCTGATTTTAATGAATTACCAATTGAACAGCTTATTTCGAAAAGTTACGGAAAACAAAGGGCGACCCTCATTGATCAGGAAAAAGCAGGACGGAGTTTTACAGCCGGTGAACTTGAATCCGGAAATACGATATATCTTACAACTGCTGACAAGGAAGGAAACATGGTTTCACTCATTCAAAGCAACTATCTCGGAATGGGATCAGGGATGACACCAGGAAAGCTTGGTTTTGTTTTACAAAACAGGGGGGAACTTTTTTCTCTGGAAGAAAAACATATGAATGTTTATGAACCACATAAAAGGCCATTCCATACAATTATTCCTGCATTTGTAACAAAAAATGGTAAGCCTTTAATCAGTTTCGGACTTATGGGAGGAGCAATGCAGCCACAAGGACATGTGCAAATAATATGCAACCTGATTGATTTCGGTATGAACCTTCAGGAAGCTGGTGATGCACCCCGCATACAACATTCGGGTTCGAGTCAGCCAACAGGTGAAACAATGACCGATGGTGGAGAAGTGTCGCTTGAAACAGGATTTTCTTATGAAACAATACGTTCCCTTATGGAAAAAGGTCATAAAATTGGTTTCGCAAATGGTCCTTATGGTGGTTACCAGGCAATAATGAAAGATAGTATTAATAAAGTCTATTATGGAGCATCTGAATCACGAAAAGATGGTCAGGCAGCGGGATATTAAATGTAGGATTATTTTAGATTAAACTGTTTTTTTAATTTTGTTACAAGACCTACATAACTTTTGAATTCCTAACTCCCTCTTATACAGGCATTCTCTATGATGGCTTATATATGCATCCACTTCTGTTTCACTTAAACTGTCAACATATTCCCACTTTTCGAGTGCTGATAATTTGCGAAATTCTTTAAAAATACAATCATTAAGGGGATAATTCAAAGGACAAGCACAAAATACTCCAAACAGCCATATTTTTTTCTCCCTTACTTTTACCATCAATCCTACTTTTAATATGTTTCAAAAGTAGAACTAATTCAATTTAACTATAAATTATTTTTGCTGATAATTGAAGTAAAAAATGCCGAATCTAAACTCTTATATCTGATTGTTAATACCAAGATGCTGATTAAAATCATTCCCTATTTGGAACAAAAAGTGTTATCCTTTTTCTCTTAGGCTCCAAAGTTTCCAAATATGTATAAATTGCCTTCAAGTCCGATTCTCTCATTTGAGCATATAGTGTCCAGGGCATGAGGGTATTAAAGTCTTTTGAGAAATCAATTTTATGCATAACATTCGCAGAATCTGCAAACATCTTAAAACGAGAAATAAACATTTCTTCAGTCCAGTTACCAATTCCAGTTTCTATATCAGGTGTAAGATTTGAAGTAGTTAAAACTCCACCGGGGATTATAAATTCCCTACCTCCTGAAAATGCATCATCCCACACCGGTTTCCCTTTCACCATTGGTGTATGGCATTCTATACAACCGGCAACAGTAGCCATGTATTTACCATATTGTGTTATATCCTTCTCATCAGGCTTAACAGGAGAAGAATATTTGAGCGGCATAGTGTTTATAAGTAAACTTACAGGAAATTTAGCTTTGGAAGTTTTTACTTTATTTTCAACTGGAGGTAAAGTCCTAAGATAGGCAATCACTGCAAATATGTCTTCTTCACTTGCCTGATTGTACAATGGGTAGGGCATTGCAGGAAATAATGCCCTGCCATTTTTTGAAACACCAGAAGTAATAGCTCTAAAAATTTCTCCATCAGTCCAATCTTTCAGGTAAAAGGGTGTAAGATTACTAGCATAAAAATTGCCTGGTAAACCAAACTCTTCGGTAAATTCTTCCCCGCCACCCGAAAAAGCAGAACCTGTTAATGGAGCTGAATATTTAGAAAAATCACGCATTGAATGGCAATCGGCACAAACCATTACATGATTGGCAAGATATTGTCCACGCTCAACCCTTTCAGGAGTAATTTCTACCTTAATGTCCGGTGCAGCTCCTGCATTGGGTAAAAAATAAGTAAGATAAATTACAAACATTAAGGCAGCTCCAATAAAGATTAAAACAATAATCCATAAATATTTCATAGCAAAAATTTTTATAATTTCCGTTCAATTTACGCATAAAAAGACATACAAGTATTTATTTCTGCAGATTTTTTTTACTATTATCGGAAAATCATTTTCAGTGCTGACGCTTCTTATTACCTGTATTTTTTGTAATTTAGTCAATAACAAAAGTTTAATAAAATGAAAAAATTGCCTGGAATAATAACAGTTCTATTAACAGGAAATTTTACATTAATTATCCTACTTATTATATCCTGTTCAAATCAAGATGGAGTAGTAGTAACAGTTAATGGAAAAATACCGGCAGGAGCTATGGGAAAGACTTTACATCATGAACATCTTCTTGTTGATTTCAGAGGTGCTGACAGCACCGGATACCTTCAGTGGAATAAGGACAGTGTTGCAAAAAAAGTTCTTCCCTATTTAATTGAGATTAAAAAACTTGGTTATAAAACGCTCGTTGAATGCACTCCTGCATACCTTGGTCGTGATCCAGAATTGCTAAAGATGCTTTCTGATAAATCGGGACTCCAACTAATTACAAATACTGGCTATTACAGTTCAATGGGTTCAAAATATCTACCTCCTCATGCATTTCAGGAAACCGCAGAAGAAATTTCCTTACGCTGGATTAATGAGGCGCAAAAGGGCATTGAAAACACCAATATATTTCCTGGTTTTATAAAAATTTCTGTAGAGAGCAGACCATTAGAAACAATTCACAGAAAGATTGCAGGAGCAGCAGCTCTTACTCATATTACTACAGGATTGGTCATAATGTCACATACAGGAAAATCCATACCAGCATTTCAGCAGTTGGAAATAATTAAAAACTATGGAGTCCATCCATCGGCCTTTATTTGGACTCATGCTCAAAATGAACCCGATTTTAATACTCATGCAGAAGCAGCAAGGCAAGGTGCATGGATAGCCTTTGATGGATTTTCTTCCAGAGAGCTAAACAAATATGTAGATTTTGCTATATATATGAAAAAACAAGGATTGTTAAATCGTGTACTGTTCTCTCATGATGCAGGTTGGTATAAACCTGGCAAACCTGGAGGTGGGGAATTTCGTGGTTTTACAGAAATTGAAAATTTCCTGGTTCCAGAGTTGCGAAAAAATGGACTGAGTCAGCAAGATATTTACCAGCTTTTTGTGCTTAATCCAAAAGAAGCATTCCAGGTAAAGTTTCGGTTGCTGTGAAATTCCATTTGTTGGATTTCAACCTCCCATAAATTTTATACCAATTAATATTTTTCAAATTATTTAAACTTTATTCCTACAAATCGTATAAATGTAAAAACAAAAGATTTATATGAGATACAGATCGAATAACATTATGGCATTGTTTCCTTCAGGCGAGGAAGGAATATCTGTTTTAAAGCAGGCATTGTTTTTCCATCAATCTTTAGGTATGAAGGTATTCCTTTATCGCATTTTAAATAAACCCTCTCTTTATAAGGAATTTTTCTATGCTGGGAAAGTCAAACAAGAACGAGCAAAAGCCTTAGAAAACATGCGTAATACTGCAAAACAAATTGTACCTAAAGATTTATTAGAACAATTTACCTATCGGGTGAAGCATGGAAATAAACTGCAAACTTTGCTCCGTCAGTCAAAAAGAGGCGGCTATGAATTTTTGATAGTTTTGAAAGATGGTACTAAAGACTGCCTTGACTATTATGAAATCAATAAACTAATAAGTCGATCCGACATTCCTATAATGAACATTAGCAAAGAACATATGTCAAATGAAATAAAGCATATTGTTATTCCGGTAGATGTTTCTCAAACCACCAAAAAAAAATTGTTATGGGCTTCGTACTTTGCAAAAAAATATGGGGCAAAAATTACCATAGTATCAGCACTTAATTATAATATAGATCTTAAACAGAGTTTGGCATGGAGAAATTCGGAGAAACTAAAGCATATGCTTTCGCAAAGGGAAATTGATTGTGAAGTGGTTATTATTAAAGAAAAAGTACGGGAAAAACACGAGGTTATTCTTGATTATATAAAACAAGTAAATCCAGGTCTTGTAATTATCCGTACCCATCAGGAATCGGCGATGAAGAATACTCATATCGGCAATTTTGTTTCAAATCTTGTACACGGTATAAAAATTCCTGTTTTTACAGTAAACCAATTCCAGTCTCCGATGCCAATTGATTTCGAAATTTAATATCGAATGAAATTATATCTTATCCAGAAGTAAGATGTCTGTGTACTTTAGTGAAAGTAAAATGAATTTATTTTCAGAAACCTATTTTAAAATTTATTATTCCAATAAACGTAATCGAAAATATTTTTAGTAAGAATTGCCACAGTGAATACAGCTTCAATTCGTTTTATACCAGCGGTTTTGGCTTCTCCTATTATTAAACGTAAAGAAATAAGCCATGGATATAGTTATTACATTATGTATAAGTTTTTCATTTGGCGCATTGGAAATATTTAAAAAGGCTCGACTGTAAGCCAGCTGAACTTCCAGTCCCTCGAACAAATAACCTGTACCAAAATTAAATCCTGCGTCCATAGGTTTTATTTCATCAGATGTCGAATTTCCAATTCTCAATTTCTCTACCATATTATTTTCATCCTCCAGGTATCTGTATTTTCCATTCAATGCAAATCCAATATATGGTCCGGCAAACAATTGAATTAATCCTGAACCTGCCTGTATAGTTAATATATTATTTAAAGGCATCTCAAGATAAGAGATTAAAATTTCATCCTCATCTTCTTCCGAGTAATGAAGTGTTGTACCTTTCCCTGAAAGAAGCAACCCGCTTTGAAAAGAAAAAAGTTCATGAATCGGAAAGTTGAACATTCCCCCAAAAAAAGCACCGGGCATAAATTTCGAATTGGTAAAATCACCTCCAAGTTTTGAGTAACTTAAACCGATTTTAGGAGCAATGGAAACCTGGGCATTAATGGTAAAAACGGCTAATAACAGGAGTACTGAAAATATCGTTTTTATTCTTATTTTCATAAAACTAAAATTAGTTTAGTATGATAACTACTGGTATAATTAAATTGTTCTGCTTTAAATAATCTATATGGGGTTATATTTATACTCCACAATTCATATTATTTATTTCCACGACCGGAGTTTCCTTTATCATCTGACTTACCTTTATCATTAGATTTACCCTTATCATCAGATTTACCCTTATCATCTGGCTTACCTTTTCCCGAATTTCCTTTATCATCATCCTTCCCATCTTCTTCATCATCTATTTTATCGTCGTCTCCGTCATCATTGTCATCATCGTCATCTCTATTAGCGTCTCCATCATTCTTGTCGTCATCTATATCTTCATCGTCTTCATCATTAACATCATCATCATCATCTTTATTTTGGTTGTTATCGTCATCTCTGTTGGAGTCATCATCATTGTTATCATCATTTGAATCTTCTCCAGCTCCTTCATCATTATCCCGACTGGAGGTATTTTCATTATTATTATCTAAATCATTAATTCTTTCTTCTTCGTCATCAGTATTCTGATTCACCGATTCATCTGCATTCTCTGATTCTTCTTCCTCATTAACTTCAGTTCCGCTACCTGAACCATTCCTGGAATCATCGTTTCCCGTATCATCATCTTTCCATTATCCGTATTTTTATCTTCATTGTTTCCTGAATCATCTTTCTTATCATCATCATTCGGTTTTTCATTACTTTCAGACTCATTTTTACTATCAGGATCGCCCTGATCTGAAATATTCCCAGCATCATCATTACCTGTACCGTTGTTTTCTACTCCACCCTCATTACTTTGGTCATCAATACCGTCACGATTATCCGGCTCCTTATTATTATTTTCATGTTCACTGACGTGGGGAATAAAATCATCAGAAATCAAAAAGCTGCTGAATCTCTCCATACGAGTCATCAACATATCAACCATTTCGATACTCGATTCATCCCAAACAAGTAGTACCCCATCATCAGTTTTTTTGGCTGAATTCAAATTAATGTCGGTGAACAAATCCGACAAATCAAACAGAATTAACAAATCTAATGTTTCATCTTCCCTTACCTCAACGCCTGAATTATTTACTATATTTAATTCATATTCATCATCAG
>JBEPWX010000122.1:0-7886 GCA_041642235.1 Mariniphaga sp. | reverse complement strand
AGATGTTTATTTATTGAAATTTGTAATACCCATAATAAAAAAGCTTTCAATGAGCAATAGGGCATGAGAATTTTACTTTCCGTTTTAATGTACTACGAGTAAAAAAAGTTTATTGTCTGGATAAAATATATTTCAAATAAAAAGCATAAAAAAAGGCTGACTCTGTTCTGAGACAACCTTTTCTTAATAAGATTTATAAAAAAGGCAGGCCTGTAAGCCGGGTTCTGTAATACTCCGTTACGTCTTATGACGAATAGAATACTCCTTATCATTTATCTTGTTCCATCATCACTGAAGGAATCGCTGCAGCCTACCCCTCCTGACATTCGATGTGCATCCGAAAACAAAGCGGGCAACTTTGCTGCGCTGCAACAGCCGCGCAGTCAGGATATATTTGGCTTTGCAACCCATGTGGCGTACGGCTGATTATGTTGCCACAACCACCGGTGAGCTTTTACCTCACCTTTTCACCCGTTCCCGTTTGCCTGTTGGCAATCAGGTGGTTATTTTCTGTTACGCTCATATCCCTTTTCAGAGATCTTCCTGTTAGGAAGCATGGTGCCCTACGTTGCCCGGACTTTCCTCCCCAATAACAATCGGGGCGATAAAGCAGCCTGCCGGGTGCAAAAATAATATAAATAGTTTCAAATTAAAAATATTATGTCCTAAGAAAAAATCCTATCGTAGGCTCTACTAATTCTCTTCATGTATTGTCTGAAAATTAATCTTATTTATTTTTCCTTAAAATTACCATAGTGGCCCCAAAACCATATTCCTTAAATGAAGCATCCTGAAACTCAAACTTTGGAAATTTTAATTTAAGTAGTTTGGCTACTTCCTGTTTTAGCACACCTTGCCCTACTCCATGAATAAATACTATTCTTTTTGCTTTTGATTGCATAGCTGAACGCATCTCATTTTCAACCTTATCCAATTGTATATCAATAATTTCTTTATTGCTTAAACCGCCAAAATCATCAATCAATTCATGTATGTGTAAATCTACCTCCAATATATCTGCCTGCGGAAGCTTTATTGGCTTCGGCTCCGTTACCGGTTTTTCTTTTACTTTTAGTACTTTTCTTATGTCATCTTCCGTAAGTTTGTTCAACTCAGTATCCAAAATGTTTTCTTTAATCTGGTATATTAAAGCATTCTTTTTAAAAAACCGATTTGTTCTGAAGCTTTTTTCTTTATAGAATTTAACAGGATTTATCCTGAACTTCTTTGAGATTGCAGAATGCCATTCTTTATCCTCGTTGCGAAAATAAACCAGATGAAAACAATAATCCGGTAATTCAGCAATATCCTTCTGTTCGATTGTCTCAATTTCCTCTTTTGAATTTGGGGGTATGGTCCCATGCAAAACAGTACGATATTTATCCTCTATGTAATATGCAAAATGATATAAAACCGTAAAATTGCTATCATTCATTATAAAAAGATCTATATCACCACCTACAGGATTTCTGGAATCAAACGGTACAATGCAAAAATAGAAATCAGGCGAATCTTTTCCCTCAATAACCTCTCCTTTAGGTTTTTCTTCCTTCACGGGCTCAGGAACAGTCAACGCAGCAGGTTTTTTAACTACTGAATCACCTTTATTAAGTGCCGGATCGTCAATATTTAACAGTTCCGATACAGGACATGGAACTTCAAATCCATCTTCATTTTCCACATTCACCATGCTTTTTCCTATAAAACCAGTGACAACTCCTCCGCCAACATCATTTAAAAATTTAACCTTATCGCCTATTTTTATCATTTCCCTTTAATTTTCTGCAAAAGTACTATTTTTTTATCCAATCATTTTTTAGCTTATTTTTGCAGCTTTATTAAAAACAAATGCATTGACAGAGATTAGTAAAATAAAAATAAGCGATTACATATATGAACTTCCCGAAAACCGGATTGCAAAATACCCATTGCCTGAACGCGATAATTCAAACCTGTTGGTTTGGGACAAGGGAACTATAAAAAAGGATTTATTTAAAAATATTACCGATTATCTTCCAAATGATTCCATGCTTGTTTTTAACAACACCCGTGTAATTCATGCCCGTCTGCATTTTATAAAAAAAACGGGTGCAAAAATTGAAATTTTCTGTTTGGAACCGGTTCACCCCTCCGATTTTCAGCTGGCCTTTCAGCAAACAAAGAAGGTAATATGGAAATGTATGGCAGGCAATGTAAAAAAATGGAAAGAAGAAGTGCTTACACGAAAGTTTGAGCTAAGAGGGACGCCTGTTGAACTAAATGCAAAAAAAATTAACAAGGAGAACAATATACTTACCGTTGAATTTAGCTGGACTTCCGGGTTTTCATTTGCTGAAGTTATAGAAAAGGCGGGGATATTGCCTATACCACCCTACCTAAACAGGGAAACAGAACCCGCTGACAATAATACCTATCAAACTATATATGCAAAAGCTGACGGTTCAGTAGCAGCACCTACAGCAGGATTGCATTTTACAAAAAATGTCCTGAATAGCCTTTCCGAAAAAAACATCGCCTTTCGTGAAATAACTCTGCATGTGGGAGCTGGTACTTTCCTGCCGGTGAAAACAGAAATTATTGCAAAGCATGACATGCATCGTGAAACTGTTATCATTTCAAAAGAATTCATTGGGGAACTTATTTCAGACCCAAAAAAAATTATTGCTGTAGGTACTACTTCGGTGCGTTCGCTGGAAAGTCTGTATTGGCTGGGATTGAAAATACAAAGCAAGCAAATAGCTCCGGAAAATGTTGAAGTAACACAATGGGAACCTTATGAAAATGAAGCATCAATTAGCATCAAAACCGCATTAAAAAATATTCTTAATTTTCTCGACATTCATAAATTGGAAACACTGCAGTTTTCTACTCAAATAATTATAGTACCAGGTTACCATTTTCAGCTAGTTGAAGGAATGATAACCAATTTTCACCAACCACAGAGTACTCTTTTACTGCTTATAAGTGCTTTTCTTGAACAGGATTGGAAGAAAGTATATGCATTTGCTATGAAAAATAACTTCCGTTTTTTAAGTTATGGTGACAGTAATCTTTACCTCAGGTAAATCAAACGGTTATTCTTCCGGCACAACTTCTTTCCTGCTATTTTTATCATAAGAGACTGCCGAAATTTTTTCCAGTAGTAAATGTCTGTTTATAGGCTTTGTAATATAATCGGAAAAGGAATTTTTCAATCGTTCCACATCGGAAGGTAATGCATATGCTGTTTGCGCAATTACCGGCAAAGCAGGTTTAAACTGCCTGATTTCCTTCAGTGCATCGTACCCGTCCATTTCAGGCATTTTTATATCCATTAATACCAAATCGATATCATCATTTTTTTTGCACAACTCAACTGCCTCCCTGCCATTTACTGCTCTTATTAATTTATAATTATTTGGAGAGAGTATCTGTTCAAGAAGAAACCAATTAACATCTTCATCTTCAGCAATCAGTATAAAACTTTCTTTTATATTCATATTTTGTATCATATTTTCAGACCTGTTATATGTATTTAATTCTTTTGGCAGTCTGAAGGGAAGCGTAACAGTAAAAGTGGAGCCTTTGCCAGGTATCGAGTTCACATGAATGCTGCCTCCCATTAAATCAGTATAAGCCTTTATAATGGCAAGGCCAAGACCAGAACCTCCCCCCGCTGGCTTATGTTTTTTTTCTATCTGCCTGAAACGTTCAAAAATAACCTCCTGGTCATTCTTCTCAATACCTATTCCGGTATCCTTAACAAAAAAGGTAAGCTGAAATTCGTCCTGCAAGTAGCATCCAAAACAAATTTCACCTTCTTCTGTAAATTTAAATGCATTATTAAGAAGATTAATAAGGATTTGCTTAAGTTTCACTTCATCTATTAATATTTTACCAGGTATCTCATCTGATGGTTTCTCCAATATGAAATTTAAATTATTATTTACAGAAAAAGAAAACTTTAACGTACTGTAAATATCCTGTAAAAAATTATCAGGATTTATTTCTGTTATTTTTAATTCTACCTGCCCCGACTCAATATGCGATATTTCTATAATATCATTAATAATGGACAATAAGTAATCTCCGCTCCTTCTAATAATCTGTGTGTAGTGTTCACGCTGGGAATCCTGCAAATCCTTCATCTCAAGTAATTCAGAAAAGCCAATAATGGAATTCATCGGAGTCCTTATTTCATGAGAAAGATTTGCTAAAAATGATGATTTTAACTGATCGCTTTCTTCTGCTTTTTCTTTAGCCTTTTTCAACTTATTATTTTGAGATTTGAATTTCCGGGCAAGCTTTGAATATTTCTTTACATGTTTTTGTAATTGTTTCTGTTTAGCTAATAAATCCTGACCAAACCGGGATTCTGCTTCATATAAATTTGCTTTCGCCAGGCGATTTTCCACGTTACGTTTCTGGGCATACATGAGTAAACCAAGCAGTAAAGTTCCGGTAGTATGAATAAGCATTACGGGTAGAGCAATTGTCGCAAGAGTTGAGAATACTCTTTCGGAGGGCAGTAGAAAAGTGGCCGAAAGCATAGCTGCATGCACAATAACTCCCAAAATCAGTAACTCAACAAGTATGTTTCTTTTTTGCCAGTCCCTACGTATTTTCCCCCATAAAATTCCTATACTCCCCGACATTACTATTACAGTTACACCCATCAACATTCCGTCACCACCAATAAAAAAACGTACTACAGCAATTAATGCCATTGCAATTATGGTTGGTATAGCTCCAAAAAACAACCCCGATATAGCCAACATTACCGACCGGGTGTCGAATACCAGGCCGGGCAACATTTCCCAGGTGGTAAACATTATGACTATGCCTATGCCTCCTAATACTAATCCGGTAAAGATTTTTGAAGATAAACTCCTGGGCTTGTCATTTCGCAACCAGAAATTTTCATAAAGCATGGCAAAAGCCAAAAGGATTGCTATATTCTGAATCAGGCCGATTCCAATAGATTCATTCATGACTTAACGGTAGATAATCAAAAAAACAGGTTTGCAATATACATTATTTTTTAAGTTTGTTTAAATCCTGAACCGGACTATTGGAAAAAATTATTAAAACCATAAACCCATTCAAAATATTTAATCATTTTTGCCATCTTTACAATTCAGGAAAAAAAATATTTTTATGAGAAAAGTGAAAGAGCTTTTTCCGCAGCCACTTTTTAATTATTTTGAAAGCATATGCCAGGTGCCCCGGCCATCAAAGAAAGAGGATAAGATAAGAAAATACCTCCTTGAATTTGCAAAAGAAAATAACCTCAATTCAAAAACTGATGATGCAGGAAATCTGCTTATTACCAAACCTGCTTCACCAGGAAAAGAAAAGGTACCAACCGTTATTTTACAGACTCACATGGACATGGTCTGTGAAAAAAACAGCGATAAGAAATTCAACTTTGAGAATGATCCTATTGAGCCCATTGTTACTGACGGGTGGGTAAAAGCCGACGGAACAACACTGGGAGCCGATTGCGGAATTGGCATAGCTGCTCAAATGGCTGTATTAACTTCTACCAATATAAAACATGGTCCTGTTGAATGCTTATTCACCGTGGACGAAGAAACAGGATTGACAGGAGCCTTTGCTCTGAAACCTGATTTTTTAACGGGTTCAGTTTTGCTTAACCTGGATTCAGAAGATGAAGGAGAACTGTTCATAGGGTGTGCCGGAGGAATCGATACTCTTGCAACATTTTCTTTTGAAAAAGAGAAAGTAAAAATAAATTCATTTCCGTTGAAACTTTCAGTCTCCGGATTGATGGGGGGGCATTCGGGTGATGATATTCATAAAAATAGGGGTAATGCAATAAAAATTCTGACACGGTTTTTATGGAATGCAAATAATAAATACGCAATTCAGTTATCAAAATTTGATGGAGGAAATCTCAGAAATGCGATTGCCAGAGAATCATCGGTTGTTGTTGTTGTTCATGATGACCAAAAGGATGACCTGTTAACAGATTTTGATAAATTTACTGCTGAATTGATGAATGAATTTGAAATAAACGAGCCGAATCTGAAATTAAAAGCCATAGAGACCACCATGCCTGAATCAGTAATCGATAAAACAACTCAGAAAAACCTGCTCAATGCCTTATATGCATGCCCTCATGGGGTGTTGGAAATGAGTACCCGAATGGAGAACATGGTGGAAACTTCAACTAACCTGGCTTCAGTAAAATTTGAAAAAGAAGATAAAATAGTTGTCACTACCAGTCAACGAAGCGAACTGCAAAGCAGGAAAAAATATGCAGCTGATATGGTTCATGCTGTGTTTGAAATGGCTGGGGCTAAAGTATCTAATTCAGGAGAGTATCCTGGCTGGACACCGAATCCCAATTCTAAAATACTGAAAACCACAGTTGATTCATACAAAAGGTTATTTAGTAATGAACCTGTTGTACGTTCTATTCATGCAGGACTTGAATGTGGTTTAATTCTTGAAAAGTACCCGGAACTTGAAATGGTATCATTTGGACCAACCATAAAAGGAGCCCATTCGCCCAATGAAAAATTAAATATTGCAACTACCGGAAAATTCTGGAAGCATTTAGTAGATGTACTTGAAAATATAGACTAAAGAAAAATAACTGATAATATACATTACTGGCTTTATGAAGCCGGTCATTAAAATTTGAAACAATGAAACAGAATCAATTTAGATTAGTCATTTTCTTTCTCTTCCTATCGTATTTTGCGGCATCGCAACAATCTGAGAAATCAGTTTTTTATACAACTTCAGGAAGGAATAATCAATGGATTACCTACCAGGATAATCACCGGGCTCTCTACCGGATTATTACAAACGAAGCATTTAAACAATTAGATGAACGGGCAGCCCGTGTATCACAGTTAAATTCGAAAGCAGACTGGAGTACCTATCAGGCTGAAGTAAAAGCTGTTCTCTGCGAGTCGCTTGATAAATTCGCCAAAACACCGCTAAATGCCCGCACCACAGGGAAGCTTGAAAGAGAAACCTTTACAGTCGAAAAAGTTATCTTTGAATCACACCCGGGTTTTTATGTCACAGCAGGATTATTCCTTCCAAAAAAAAGACAGAATCCGGCACCGGCCGTTATTTACAGCTGTGGACATACTGAACTGGGATTTCGCAGTGAAACCTATCAACAAGTCATTATAAATCTTGTTAATAAAGGATTTGTTGTATTAGCATTTGATCCACTCGGGCAGGGTGAACGATTGCAATATCCTGATCCTCAATCAGGTAATTCAAAAACAGGAGGACCTACAGCTGAACATTCCTATGCCGGAGTCCAAACTTTACTTACCGGCACCTCAATAAGCGATTATTTTATCTGGGATGGTGTAAGGGTTATCGATTATCTTGAAACACGACCGGAAGTAGACATTAAACGCATTGGTATTACAGGCCGTTCAGGAGGCGGTACTCAAACAGCTCTTATTGCTGCCTGCGACGACCGCGTTTATGCAGCAGCACCTGAAAACTACATTACCAACTTTAAACGGCTGTTGCAGTCAATCGGACCACAGGATGCTGAACAGAACCCTTATAAAGCCATTGCGAAAGGATTTGACCACCCCGATTTCCTGCATATAAGAGCACCCAGACCTACATTGATGATCACCACTACTCATGACTTCTTCAGCATTCAGGGAGCACGTGAAACATATGCTGAAGCTCTAAAATCATTTAAGTCACTTGGCAAACCTGAGAATCTTGACATGGTTGAAGATTTAGGCAATCATCAGTCTACAAAATCAAACAGGGAATCATTGTATGCCTTTTTCCAAAAACATTTGGGCTTGCCCGGAGATCCCACTGATTTACCTACCACACCTTTTACACTAAAAGAGTTGCAGGTAACTCCTACCGGACAAATTGGAACTTCATAT
>JBEPWX010000121.1:0-7886 GCA_041642235.1 Mariniphaga sp. | reverse complement strand
AATTAGAATTGAGCCTTGGCACTCTGGGGATTGGAGTGTCAGCAGGTTTATATAATCAAAGTATCAATGGTGAATGGGAGATCCCGGAAGATGATATATACACTCCCCCGGAATCAGACCCGGGTATTCCACAGGGAGAAGTTAGCCAGCTGGTATTTGATCCCGGTGCAGGGATATACCTTTCCTCAAATAATTATTACCTCGGTTTTTCAGCAACACATCTAAACCAGGCATCAATTGAATACGATGAATCCGCAAGATCATATTTAACAAGGCATTATTATTTTATGGGGGGATACAATATTCGTTTGGCCGATCCGTTATTTGAGTTACGGCCTTCGTTCTTGTTTAAATCCGATCTTGCTGGATGGCAATTGGATGCGAACACAAATGTTGTTTATAACGATAAGTATTGGGGAGGCATTTCATATAGGGTAAATGACGCTGTTGCCTTATTGATGGGCCTTGAATTAGCCAATGGATTAAAAGTAGGTTATTCATTCGATTTGGTTACCTCTGCTATCGGGTATTATGGCTTTGCTTCGCATGAGATTTTTATAAGCTATTCAGTTACTTTGGAACGAAAACGGAGCCAGAAATATAAAAGTATTAGATATTTATAAAGAAAGCGATATATTTGAGCTATGAAAAAACTTTTTTTAATTGCACTTGTACTCATAACCCTTTTCAGTTTTACCAGCTGTAATCCTTCAGGAAATGGTGAATTGATAGGAGTACAAAACAGACCTAAATGGCGTGAAACGCAGCCTTATGGAATGGTATACGTTCGTCGGGGAAGTTTCAATATTGGTCCAAGCGATCAAGACCCGGCCATGACTGGGACACCCACCAAAACCGTCTCCCAGGATGCTTTCTGGATGGATGATACAGAAATCACAAATAACGAATATCGTCAGTTTGTACATTGGGTAAGGGACTCCATTGCCCGCAGAATGCTAGGAGACCAATATCCTGAATTTCTGATCACGGAGGATAGAAACGGGAATCCTATCGACCCGCCACGTATAAACTGGAGAGAACGCATTACCTGGGATGATCCGGATTACCAATTGGCAATGGAAGATATGTTCTTGCCCGAAAATGAACGTTTTTTTGGAAAAAAAGAAATCGATAGCCGTAAACTGGTCTATGAATATTGGTGGATTGACCTGCATCAGGCAGCCAGACGATCCAACAGTTACGATTTCAATACTCAACGATATAACGGAAATGTATATGACAGTTCAGGAGAACTGCAGCCCATTGAAAATCGTTCGGCCTTTATAATGAACGATCAGGTACATGTTTATCCCGATACCCTTACCTGGATGAGAGATTTTACCTATTCATACAATGAGCCTTGGGCTACACGGTATTTCTGGCATCCTGGTTTTGATGACTACCCTGTAGTAGGTGTAACCTGGAAACAGGCAATTGCTTTTTGTAATTGGAGATCAAAAATCCAAAACGATTACCTGACTTCCAGAAAGCAACCAATCTTACAGGCTTATCGCCTTCCAACTGAGGTGGAATGGGAATATGCAGCACGAGGTGGAAAAGATTTCTCCATGTACCCCTGGGGTGGTTATTATGCCCGCGACGAAGACGGAGTCTTCCTTGCTAATTTTAAACCTCTGAGAGGAAATTATGTAGAAGATGGTGGTATTTCAACTATGAAAGTGGGAAGTTATGAACCTAATCAGTACGGATTGTACGATATGTCTGGCAATGTTGCTGAATGGACTGAAACTGCATATGATGAAGCAGGTTACAACTATTTCAGCGATTTAAACCCAACTTTTACTTATAATGCCCGTCCCGACGATCCACCAGTGATGAAACGTAAGGTGGTTCGTGGTGGTTCATGGAAAGATATTGCTTATTTTACACAAGTTTCAACCAGAAACTTTGAATATCAGGACACCACAAAATCATATCTTGGGTTCCGTTGTGTCCGTTCAACATTTGGAGATGAATTTAATTAATTAAAGTACAAACCTTTAACCTCATAAAAATGAATATTGGTGAATTATTTAGAACAAAACGCTGGAAAACATTCATGGGTTATGTTTATGGATGGGGTGCCTCAATTGTTATGATTGGAGCTCTTTTTAAACTCCAGCACTGGCAATACGCTGGATTGCTTCTGACCGTAGGTCTTATTACAGAAGCTTTCATATTCTTTTTGTCAGCCTTTGAACCTACTTACGAAATGCCGGAATGGTCAAAGGTATATCCTGAGCTTCGTGATGATTATGAAATGATTGAACTGGATGATTATTCTAAAAAAGGAAAAAATGGTTTTAACCAACTGCTTTCCTCATCAGACTTTACACCGGAGTTACTTGATAAAGTAGGTAAGAGCCTGAATAATTTATCTAGTGCAGCAAATGGTATTAGTGACATTTCTTCGGCAACACTGGCCACTGATATGTATGTAAAAAACCTAAGCTCGGCTTCAGAATCAATGATGTCATTTGCTGACATCAACAATCGTGCTAATGAAACGATGAATGAATCGGTTGAAAAACTGATTAAATCGTATTCTGTTGCTTCACAGCAAATTTCTGAAACCGGTAAATTCTCTATCGATAAGCTAAACCAAAGCAGTGAAGAATTCTCAACAAATCTTTCAGAAGCAGGAAGAAAGCTGGCTGAAACAATTAATGGTGCATCCGGAAAATTCTCGACCGAACTTGAAACAGTAAGCCAGGGCTCTAAAATCTATTCTTCCAATCTGGAAAAACTGAATCAGAGTATAAAAGCCCTAAATGAAAATTTTGAATCACAGCTGAAAGGAACAAAATCCCAATTCGAAGCAAGCCATAGGTTCAACAGTGATTTAACACACATGAATGAAATACTGGCATCATCGGTAACGGAACTACAAAAGTACAAGGAAAACGCCGAGCAGTTGAATAAACATTTGGAGGCACTTAACACCATTTATGGAAATATGTTGGGTGCTTTGAGTTACAAAAAGTAAAAATCTGAAGTAACCGAATTATGGGTGCAAAAAACTGTCCGGAAACCCCGCGGCAAAAAATGATAAACATGATGTACATTGTACTCACTGCAATGCTTGCTTTGAACGTTGCAGCTGAGGTACTAGAGGCATTCAGGGTGGTTGATTCCAGTTTGAATGAAACCCTTAGAACAGTGGACATGAAAAACGCACAGGTTTATGCTTCATTCGAACAAGCTTATGCTGAAAATGAAACCCGTGTCGGAGAATGGAAAGAAAAAGCCGATTACGTGCGACAGGAAACAGATAGTATGTTTTCTTATATCTCCAGCATCAAAGAAGAACTGGTTAGGAAATCAGGGTATAAGCCTGTAAATTCTGAAAACCAGATTCTTGGTGACGAGTTTTATTACGTTACCGACGCCGGAGATACCCTTATCCTGAGAAAAGAAGACGATTTGAATGTCCCTTCTCAATACATGATTACTCAAAAAAATGCAACTGCATTAAAAGAAGAAATTGAAAAATTCAGAAATGATTTGATTTCTCTTCTTGAAGAAGAAGACGTTGAACTGAAGGAGACTATTATGACTGCTCTCGACACATCAGATCCGCGGGTTAACCTACGCGAGGGTGGAGAAAAAAAATCTTGGGAAACTGAACGTTTCCTGGATAAACCACTGGTGGCCGTACTAACACTTCTTTCTAAAATTCAAATCGATATAAAAAACTCGGAGGCGAATATTATTAATTATCTCTATGCCCAAATTGATGCAGGTTCATTCCTTTTCAATAAACTGGGAGCCAGGGTTATTCCCAATTCCAGTGTCATTTTGCAGGGTGATGAATATGTTGCCGAAGTATTTATGGCAGCTGAAGATACTACACAGCAGCCTGAAATATTTATAAACAACAGACAAGTACCGGTAGAAGATGGGAAAGCTACATTCAGGATAAAAACTTCGGAACCTGGTACATTCAAATGGAGTGGTCTTATAAAATATAAAACCCCCTCAGGAACTATCAAAAATTATCCATTCAGCCAGGAATATCAGGTAACAGAGCCCTCTGTTACCATGTCAGCAACACGGATGAATGTATTTTACAGGGGACTGGAAAATCCCTTTGATGTGGGTGGAGGAGGAATACCACAAGAAAATCTGGAAGTCTCAATGACTAACGGCTCGGTCGAAAAACAAGGAAATAGCTGGATTATTAAACCGAACGAACTCGATGAACAGGGACGGAGAACCACTGTATCGGTACTTGCCAATATTGGAGGACAAAAACGTTTACTTGGCACAACAAACTGGCGTGTTAAACGTGTCCCGGATCCCGTGGCCCAGGTGGCCGGACTAACAGGTGGCACAATACGGAAAGAACGTCTTCTTGTTGAAGATGGTGTTCTTGCTGTTTTAGAAGATTTTGATTTTAATTTTAATTACACCATAACCCAATTCAGAGTCGAAATATCAGGTGCTGGTGGATATGTTAATGCATGGGAAAGTAATTCCAACCGATTCACCGACGAACAAAAAGAACAATTCAGAAGACTTAATCCAAATAGTTTAATATATATAGCGAATATTAAAGCAGTGGGTGATGATGGCACAACACGTGATATCGACCCGATTTCGTTAAAAATTCAATAAAAATGAGAAACTTACTTATTTATATCGGAATAGCAGTTTTACTGGCAGCCCTATTGCCTAACCGGGCTAATGCCCAGATATCAAATAGCGCTTATCCAACAAACGACATTAGCCAGAAAAAGCCAATGCCACTTCCTTCTGTACGTGAAGCGGATGTATTCTGGTCGAAGAAGATCTGGCGTATTATAGACTTACGCGAAAAGATGAACCTGTCGCTCTATTTTCCTACTACCGAAATAGATGGCAGAATGAATCTGGTATCTTTACTGCTTGAAGGAATTAAAAGCGGGCAGATAACTCCCTTCGATGCAAGGCTTGATGATGACTTTAAAGTTCCAATGACATTTGAACAGGTACAGGAAGCCTTTGGTGCCGAAGCAACAACGGAAGAAACCATTGATTTCGATACCGGGGAACGTAAAACAGTTACCATTCAGGGAGAAATCCGGCCAAACGAAATTAAACAAATCATGTTAAAAGAGGAATGGTATTTTGATAAACAGGCATCTTCCTTAAATGTACGGATACTGGGCATCTGTCCTATACGTGAATATACACGAAGTGATGATCCTTCGGGAGAGATACTGCGTCAGAAAGTTTTTTGGGTATATTATCCTGAGGTAAGAAACCTGTTGGCAACTAACCTGGTGCTTAATCCATACAACCAGGCACAATCCATGTCATTCGACGACCTGTTCATAAAACGTTTCTTTAACAGCTACGTCGTTCAGGAGTCAAATGTATATAACAACCGTGAAATCAGTGCTTATTTAACGGGCAAGGATGCGATGATGGAATCAAAACGGATTGAAAAGGAAATATTTAATTTTGAACAAGACCTTTGGGAATACTAAGAACAAAAAAGACGTGCTACAGCCTTATGGTTTCATAAGGCTCTTTTTTTCAAATTTTTAATCTATTTTCTTTCAAACATAAATATTATCAGGTTACGGGAATGAGAAAAGCAATGATATATATAATACTAGGCTCCGGTCTGCTTTTCCATTCGTGCAGAAATGAAATTGTTCAATATCTTCCTGGCGGTGAACGCAATTCAAAAAATTGGTTTGAATCCACCCCGTATGGAATGGTTTATATTCCACGTGGTTCATATGTAATAGGACCCTCGGACGATGAACTGCAAAGTCAGAGTACCAATTCCAGAAGGGTTACAGTAGAATCATTCTGGATGGATGATACTGAAATAACCAACAATGAATACAGGCAGTTCGTATACTGGGTTCGTGATTCTATTGCAAGAAAAATGCTGGGCCAGACCTATTCCGATTTTTTAATCACAGAAGATTACAGGGGAGTCCCTCTCGATGAACCCAGAATCGACTGGAATGAAAAAATTGAATGGCATGATGCTGAATACCAGGCGGCTATGGAGGATCTGTATATACCAGAGGAAGAACGCTTTGCATTTAGTAAAGAAGTTGACAGCCGAAAATTAATATACGAATACAGCTGGGTAGATTATAAGCAGGCAGCGCGCAGGCCAAACAGCTATAACCTGGAAAAGAAGCAATATGAGGGAACAGTTGTTACTATAGACGGCGAAACAATTCCTATTGCCAACCGGAGTTCGTTTCTGATGAGTGAAATGGTACCCGTTTATCCTGATACACTTACATGGATACGCGATTTTACTTACACATACAATGAACCCCTTACTATGAAGTATTTTTCTCATGTTGGTTTTGATAATTATCCGGTGGTAGGTATTACATGGAAACAGGCTCGGGCATTCTGCAATTGGCGTACCAACCTACAGCAAGAATACAGTACCCGGCTTAACGAAGCTGCAGCTCATGATTACAGGCTCCCGACTGAGACCGAATGGGAGCTTGCAGCACGTGGAGGCCAAACCAATACAATTTATCCCTGGGGAAGCTATTACACACGAAATGATAACGGCTGCTTCCTGGCAAATTTTAAACCCTTACGGGGAAATTATGTTGCCGACAGCCCCACATCAGTTACTGCCATGGCAGTAGGGAGTTTTGATCCCAATAATTTTGGATTGTATGACATGTCAGGAAATGTAGCGGAATGGACAAGCAGTGCATTTTACGAATCAGCTTACGATGTGGTCAGTGATTTAAATCCTGAGGTTGAATATAATGCCTTGCCCGATGATCCGCCAGTTATGAAACGAAAAGTTATCCGTGGTGGCTCATGGAAAGACATCCCCTATTTTATACGAAATGCTACCCGCTCCTATGAGTATCAGGATACAACCAAATCATACATAGGGTTCAGATGTGTAAGAACTTCCTTCCGAAACGAGCTGCACAACAGGTAGTATATCATTAAACTGTTATAATCCGAACTGCCTGAATTGATTTTCAAGGTATTCCAAATCTTTTTTAAGCCAGACCTTAATTTCTTTTAGCGACATAGAAGGATTTAGCCTGCCATGCTCCGCACCGCCCAAATCGTATTCATAATGAATCGATACAGGGCCTTCAATATTCAATTCTTTGTATAATTCTAAATAGGATTTGAAATCAACCATACCTTCACCCAATGGAACATTTTTAAGCTTCCACACATCCTGCTCATTTTTCTCCCAGATAAAATCTTTTATATCGATGGTTTTAATCCAGGGAGCCAGTAGTCGAAGACCCAGGGGCCACGATATGGCTCCCTCCACCGTTGCATGACGAATATCGTACTGAACCCCGATGAACTGTGGGTCCCTATCCTTCACCAAAGCATGTAAATCCCATACAGGGCCTCCTACTCCTCTGCCTGAATGATTTTGATAGCCACCATGAACATCAAATTCACGGTTAATCTGCTCAATTTTCTCAAACTTCCGTTTATGCTCTTCCAGGTTTTCAGTTATTGATTTTGAATGATCGTAACCTAAATAACCTGTCCGGTAATATTTTAATCCCAAATCGGCCATTGTTTTCAAAACCGGTCTTGTAAATTCACCCGAAGCATCGTTTAAATCAGTTGTAATCATATAGGAATCGATACCGGCATTTCGAAGTGCTTTAACAGCCTTGGGCAAATCTTTCTTAACATTTTCAGGCAAAACCTGGCCACCTTTACGAACTGTTAAGTCAGCACCGGCAAATCCCAAACCGGCAAGCACTTCTGCAATTTCATCATAACTTATAAACTGCAGTACCTTGGTAAAAACATGTATGGGTCTCCTGTTCTTTTCATTCTGAATGCCATATGTAAAAAGTGGATTTGCAGGACCTGCTTTATGAAATCCCATAGACATACCACCAACTATGGCGGCACTTTTC
>JBEPWX010000120.1:0-7926 GCA_041642235.1 Mariniphaga sp. | reverse complement strand
GGGATACCTTCCGGGTGCTGCTTGGAAACGATACCCCGGTAATGATTGGCATGTTCCATGCTGAAAGTCAGAACTCCTTGCAGGCAAAGGGAAACAAAATATGGAAAAAACACGGCGACGAACTGGACGCTCTATGGAACGAAGTTGTGCGGCATACATGGAAGATTGAGAAAAAAAATGGCTGGTTTAACCAGTCACTGTCGAATATACCGCTAATTGAACCTGAAGAGATAACCGGCGGGTTGTAGCTTTAATCAGGTGACCCTAATCCTTTACCGCCGCCACCAGGAGATTTTCGAAATGGGTGACCCGCTGCTGGAACCCGAATACAGCTGGAATGCCGACTTATCTTACAACCGCGTGCTGGGCAGGCATACCATGGTACTGACAGTATTTATGCGCTCAGCATCGAACGTTATTTACAGCGTAAACCGTCTGGATTATGATCGGGCCAATACGGGAGGAGTATTGCTGCGCAGCTTTACTAATGCCGGCAATCAGCTGGCCGCAGGGGGTGAGCTGGGTCCACCTCCTCCCACTATTGGCGGGACAGTCGTCGCTTGCTCTCCTATTCCTTCATTATCTTATAATGGATATCGGAAAAAACCCGGTGTCCGAGGGATTCGGAATGGCAGGAATTACAGCTCATTCCGACTGAAGTATTTTTAATCTTACCTTCGTTGCCGTGGCATGCCATGCAGGTTTCGGCTGCATCATCAGTATGCATCCCGGTAACATATACATTTGTCATTATTTCGTTGAGCGAGGTGGTAATTTTTCCGGCCACGTCGGCTGTTATCCGGCGGCATCTTTCTTTGCGCTCGGCACTGGATACTTTAAATCCTGTTGCTTTGCACCAGTTGGTAGTTGACGCATGGCACAGCACAGAATTGGAGACACTGGCGTCGGGCACGAAATCGAACACCGGTTTTGAAGGTTTGAAGGCAGGGAACGGTTGATTTTCGTACCACCTGAACAAATCGGTTATCATCAGATCCTGCACACTTTTTTCGGCAACAAGCAGCCCTGTAAGTGCAGCCGCACCATTTATTGCTCCGCAAGTAGAACCATAACCTCCAATGCCGCCATGTCCGTATTTAAACATGTGGATGGGAAATGAGGCATAAGGCTCTCCAAAGGTTTGTGCCAGTTGCGAAACGACACTTTTTACTGTGGCATACATGCAACTGCCCTCACTGTAAGAGTCATAAGCCAACTGAGCAGTAACCTCCGGATCGAGAGGTGCATAACTCCAGTTGTCTTCCGGGTGACTATAGTCCAACTTTCGGGGTTCTTCGGCAGGCTTTTCCTGAGTACTGAACCCATACGACAGGGCAAGCAGCCCTGCACCGCCGCCTGCAAAAATACCTGCAGCTGCTTTCATTGCATTTCGTCTGTTCATTTTTTTTATTTTTTTTCAGTTATCTATTCAATGTCACTGGTTGCTTGTTACTGTTCACCATTCCCTCTTACTTCTTCCCTCATTCCTATAATATGCTGTTGAAGACATATCCCAGAATAATAATAAATACCGTCACTGTTCCGAAGAATATCCCGATAAGCTTCCAGGTCATCACCTTCTTAAGTAAAGTGGCTTCAGGTACCGACAGTCCTACCACAGCCATCATGAAAGCAATGGCAGTGCCCAGAGGCACACCTTTGGCAACAAATACCTGGATAACGGGAACTATTCCTGCGGCATTGGCATACATCGGTACGGCGAGGATAACAGCCAGGGGTACAGCATACCATTTGTCGGCCGACAGATATCCGGTAAAAAAGTTCTCGGGAACATACCCATGCATGGCTGCTCCGATGGCAATACCGATAAGCACATAAACCAGCACCTTACGTACAATGTCCCAGCCTTCGCGGATGATACCCGGCATCCGATCGATAAACGGCGTTTTTTCCGATGCCCAATGCTGAGTTGCCTGTTGTGAGCTGGCCTGAATCTGACGTACCCATTCGCTGAGGTACCGGTCGAGCTTTAGCTTTCCAAGGATAATGCCGCCAATGGTTCCCAGCAAAATACCACTAACGGCATAGATGAGGGTAGCCTTGATGCCAAATAATCCTAAAAACATGGCCACTGCCACCTCGTTAACAAGGGGCGAGGTGATGAGAAAGGCAAATGTTACTCCAAGTGGTATGCCCCCGTTTACAAAACCAATAAACAGCGGAATGGATGAACAGGAACAAAATGGCGTAATGGCACCAAAAAACGAAGCCAGCAAATACTGCAGCCCGTACATTTTTTTAGTGGTCAGATAAATACGCAGCCGGTCGATTGGAAAATACGCGTTTACAACACCCATTAGTGAACTGATAAGAAATAGGAGTATCAGGATTTTAATGATGTCGTATATGAAAAAATTGATGGATTCAGCCAGATGCGTGTCTGGATTTAATCCCGCCAGAGTATAAGTTACATAGTCGGCAAACGGCTGCAGATAAATATAGAGCAGTCCCAATGCAGGCAGAAAAACAGCAACAGCGGCAATCAGCTTTATCCGGCTGTTCTTTGTTGCTGAACCAATTCCTGTAATTGTTCGTGCTTTTACGAATGACATACTTAAATTTTTTTTAAAAATTTACAGTAAATACATAATAAAATCCCACACAGATAAAAAGTATGGAGATAACCCTTCGGAACCAGACTTCAAAAATTTTAATGCGGTTATAGAGAGATCCAACACCGGAAACAGCATAGGCAATGAGCCAGGCAAACAGGATTACCGGGAGGCCTGTGGCAATTGCAAAAATCACCGGGAGGTATAACCCGGAGGCGCTGCTAATGGTTACAGGCATAAGCATCCCGAAATAGAGGACTCCGCTGTAGGGGCAAAAGGCAAGGGCGAACAAAATGCCCAATAAAAAAACATCGCGGTACCTCTTTGTTCCTTTCTCTTCGAATTGCCGGGTCAGTCTGCTCATTCCGGGGAACTTTATTTTCAGCACATCGAGCATAAATAATCCGATAATGATAAGTACAGGACCAATTATTTTGGCTCCGTATCGCTGAAAGACACCCGATACGGCAAACTGGTCGGCACCCAGAAAGATAATAACAGCCAGCAGGGTATACGAAACCGCCCGGCCAAGGGTATAAATAAGGCCATTGTAAAACACCCGGTCACGGTTCTCAATGTCCCTGCCTATAAATCCAATAGCAGTGATATTGGTTGCAAGGGGGCAGGGACTGATGGCGGTCATCAGTCCCAGCACCAGTGCAGTAACAAATGGTAAGGTGCTGTTATCGAGCAATTCAGTTAAGAAACCTTCCATGACTATAACAAGGGTTTAATCTTTTCTTCAATCACTTGTTTAAACTTTTCAGGATTTGTACGGGCGTATAAAAATCCCTGATTGGTGATGTTTATTTTTTGCTTGTCTTTTACAATCACGAGCATCTGTGCGTTAATACCCAACTCTTTACCTTTGGCCTCCCCACTCTTTTCATCAAGGTTGTATGACATGAAACTTACCTTGTCGCCAAATAATTCCTTAACATCCTGTTTTGCTTCGTCTTCAATGGTCCGGCAGGTAACACAGCGGGCATTGGTATGAAAATAATACACATTCACTGAGGCCTTTTTTTTATCCTGTGCGCCTTCTGATGAAGGATTACCAGCAGTCACAGCCATTAATCCGGAAAACAGGACGGTTAACAGCAAAATAATTTTTACGTTTTTCATAGTTACTCTATTATTTGATTAATAAATCCTTGATTTCATTTACGGTAAGCAGCTTACCGGAGGAAACCACTTTTTCATCGACAACCAGTCCGGGTGTTCTCATAACCCCGTAACCCATTATCTTCATAATATCTTCTTCTTTTGTTACATTAGCATCAATGCCCATTTCGGTTACAGCATCAAGTGTTGCCTTTTCAAGTCTTTTACAATTCGGGCAACCTGTTCCTAAAATTTTTATTTCCATGTTGATTCTTTTTTTGATTCGTAATTCGTAAAACATCGAACAATCAGTATAAAATTTTTTAAAGGTTTAAAATTTCAGCAAAAAGCATCTGCACTTCTTTCCAGTTTTCTTTATTCAGACAATATTTAATCTTGGGGGCTTCAATTTCGCCCTGTATCAATCCGGCCGATTTTAATTCTTTCAGATGCTGAGACAAGGTGGATTTGGCAATTGGAAGCTCCTCGCTTAAATCGCCGCTGTAGCAACAGCTTTGAGTTGAGAGCAGTTGCAATACGTACATGCGCACCGGATGCCCCATTGCCTTGGCATAACGCGCCATTTTTTCCTGCTTTTCAGTAATTACTTTTTCAATAATCATGTTTCATTCGTATAATTACGAACAAAGATAAAAACAATTTTCAAAAGGATGAAGATTATGGAGTTATTTTGTGTTTAAGTTGTTGTTATCGAATGGGGGACTGGAGCATTGAAGGAACGGTTATGGGTACAGCAAGGACCCGGGTTCAAATTTACAGAATCACCTGCACAATTAAGATGAACCTTCCTGCTTACTTCAACCGGTTCCTTTCAGAATTCATCTTATTCCAAAATTCTTCAGCGTTTGAATTCATCTGGTTACCTAATAAAAATCCCAACGGCCGGGTACGGTCGTTGTGATCGAGTACGATTTTAATAACGCCCACAATGGGTATGGCCAAAATAATACCCGAGATTCCCCAGGTAAAACCGCCAAGAATAATAGCCAGCAGGGCAACCAACGGATTTATGGATACGCTGCTTCCTACAACTTTTGGTGTTATGATATTACCTTCGAGTTGCTGGATTACCACATACATACCAACTACTGCCAAAGGCTGCCACCAGTTATCGGAAGTTGCCACAGCATAAAGAAAAGGCAATGTTCCTCCCAGTGTCGTACCAATGTAAGGAATAACGGCAAGAAAGGCTGCCAGTACCCCCCAGACTATTGCATATTTAATGCCGATAATCAACAAGCCAATGCTGTTTAATACGGCAAGTATGGCAATGACCGTAAGCAAACCGTACAGGTACTTTCTCATGGTAGCCTGAATTTGATGAAGAATATCCTCCAGTTTTTCTGTTTTTTGGTTTGTGGCCTGCTGCAACATAAACCGCTTAAAATTTTGCTGGTACCAAAGCAGAAAAAAGGTCAACAACAAAACAAAGAATAAATTAAAAATAAAGGACGTTACAGAAGTAATGCCTTTCTGCACAAATCCAACAGCATTTTCTGTAAGCTTTGGAATATTTTCCTTAATATCCGCTTCCTGCATGTTCAGATTCTCATTCAGCCAGGTAAATATTCGCTGAAGACCCTTACTGATTTGTCCTGTGATATTTTCCAGATCGTTAATGATAACCGTCAGCTGCATTGATAACAAGGTGATGATTATACCCAAACCAATAAGCATACTGAAAAGAGTAAGCAGAATAGCCAAAACCTTATATCTAACCAGCCGCTGGAAAAATTTGGTTAACGGCTGTAACATGACTGTAAACAGGATTGAAAATAACATGGGGATAAGTAAAAAATCTCCCTGCTTTAAAACAATATAGCCAAGGACTATTACAATAAGTATGTAAGCCAGATGTTGACCAGATATAGTTGTCTGTTTCATGTTTGTAAAACGGATTTTATGTATATATTTTCCTCTGCCAATTCTCAGGCCGGATTAAAAAATTAACCGTAATTACTATAAAGTTAAGTAAAAATTTATTTACTGTAGCTGATTTATTTCCATTGGCTGTGAGCTGCCAACAAAAACTTCATTTATACAACCATGCAGGTCTGCTTTTGTTTTCTACCACCACATTAAAATTAACAGGTTTATTATTGACAATTTGATTCTTAATTTGTAAATTAGCATATACTAAAAAGTTGAGAACCAAAAAGTTTTAACTAACAGGAACAGAAGTTAATTAGAACAGTACCTTCCAAAGTTTAGAATGGTACAATAAAAAGTACCCTAAACTTCATGCGTAACAAAAAATTTAAAAATCCAAAATCATTGAATTATGCCATCAAGAGAAGAGTACAGTCGTGAACTGCATCGAAATGAAATGTTTCCGTTCCCTCCCAAATGGTGGTGGGATCCCGTACCAGATTGGTTCAGAGTAATCGACAAAGAGCAATGGTTTCAATTCGCCGAATTGGAAATTGAATTGCGTAAAAGAGAACTGGAAATTCAGGAACAACGGATCAAGGGACTGCAGAATATCATTATGAAATGAGCATGCGAATGATTCCCCGATGGCAATCGGGACATGGGGAATTCCTTGTCTGACAAACAGGCAGGCATCTGATACCTTTAAGTAACAAACAATTTTAATCAGATGAAATGATGCACCCTTCAATTGGGGCAATCATCCCCCGGGAATCTTTAACTTTTTGTATTACTGGCTTCTAACTGTTTTACAATCTGATGGAAAAAACAAATTTAACAGATGTAGTTTTAATTGGGTTTGAAGACCAGGAAAATCTTGGTCTTCGCTCAATTAAAGCCTACCTGGATTCAAAAAACCAGGATGCTGTTATCCTTCCATTTAAGCCGGGAAATGAATCAGGACTCCTGGATGAAGTCAGAAGATTAACTCCTAAAATCATCGGGTTCTCCTTTATTTTTCAATATACCATACATGATTTCAGCAAGCTTATTGCCTATCTGCGTACAAATGGCATTGAGTGTCATTTTACTGCAGGTGGACATTTTCCCAGCCTTAAGCCGCAAATCACCTTTGATGAAATACCTGAACTAAACAGCATCGTCAGGTTCGAAGGCGAACAGACGCTGTCGGAACTGATTTCCCATATTGACCATCCGGAGGTGTGGGATAAAATAAAAGGACTGGCCTTCAGAAGAAATTCTAATATCATACTCAATCCTCCCCGGCCCTTAATGAATGACCTGGATGAATTTCCCTTTATTTACCGGGATCATTTTGTTGAGCTTACCGGCGGCATTAAAGCAGCCTTCATGCTGGCAAGCAGGGGCTGCCTTTATAACTGTTCGTTCTGCAGTATCCGCCAATTTTACAGCAGTACCCCGGGAAAGATGCGAAGAAGCCGGTCGGCACACCATGTCGCAGAAGAAATGCATCAGTTATACACTAAGTACAACGTCCGGTTTTTTTCATTCCAGGACGATGATTTTGCCAACCGTTCAAAAAGACAAAGGGAATGGCTGCATTCCTTTTTGAACGAACTGGACATGCGGGGATTGAAAGATAAAATTCGATGGAAAATATCGTGCAGGGTTGATGATTTAACCCCCGAATCATTGGAAATGATGATGGAACATGGGTTAATTGCCGTATACCTTGGAGTTGAATCGGGGAATAATAAAGGACTGAAAACGCTGAATAAAGGAATCACTGTCGAACAGAATGTTTATGCCATTAACCTGCTTAAGAAGTACAAGGTAGCCATGTCGATTGGCTTTATGCTATTTGATCCTTCTTCAACCATCGAATCGCTCCGCGAAAACATTCGGTTTCTGCAAACCATCGGGGAAGACGGATATTTTCCGATTAATTTCTGTAAGATGCTTCCTTATGCAGGAACACCTGTTGAGCAACAATTACGGCAGCAAGGCCGTTTAACGGGGACAAAAATTCAACCCGATTACGGATTTACCGATCCACTGGTTAACTGGTACTATTTTATTGTAAACCGAATCTTTTCCAAACGAAACTTTAAACCCGATGGCCTGGTGTCACTTTTACAATCTTTCGAATTTGAATGCCTTTTAAAAGATTCCTTCGAACCGGATGCCCAAATCAGTAAGTTGTTACCAAAACTAAAAGCATTGATAAGCAAGATAAACATCCTTGCCTGTATTACCCTAAATGAATTACTCAAACTAATTACCTCCAGCGATATAGGCTATTTACTTCATGAAAAAAACATTCTCCTGCGATTAATTGAAAAGGAATGGGAGGAAGAAGTGAAGCTGGAACAGGAAC
>JBEPWX010000119.1:1846-7941 GCA_041642235.1 Mariniphaga sp. | reverse complement strand
AACAAATAAACCAAGGGTTACCTGTCCTAAAATTTTAAACTTACCGGCAAGTCCCTTTTTATTCTTCATGAACACCTTAATGTAATCATCTATAAAACCAATGATTCCCAGAAATACAGTAGTAACAAGCATCAGCAGAATATAGATGTTATCAAGCCGGGCAAAAAGTAAAACCGGAACCACAATTGCCATAAGAATTATTATTCCGCCCATAGTAGGAGTACCTTTTTTTTGAACCTGCCCTTCAAGTCCCAAATCCCGAACTACCTCTCCTATCTGTTTTTTTTGCAGATGCTGAATCATTTTTTTTCCGAATGCAGTGGCGATAATTAGCGACAGAATAACTGCACCTCCCGAACGAAAGGATATATATTGAAACATTCCGATTCCGGGAATGTCAGAATTTGCTAACCACTCATACAAATAATAAATCATACCTGTTTATCAGTTATTCCTCAGTTCCAAAACATTTTTTAACTTCCTCTACATCATCGAAATGATGTTTGACTTTATTTATTTCCTGGTAATTTTCATGCCCTTTCCCGGCAATCAGAATAATATCACCCGGATTAGCAAGCATCACTGCAGTTTTTATTGCCTCTCGCCTGCTTTCGATTGAAACCACCTTTTGCTTATACTTTTTTTCTACTCCCGCTTCCATTTCCTGGATGATTTGAGCTGGATCCTCCGTTCTTGGATTATCTGAAGTAAGGATTACTCTGTCGCTCCCTAAAACAGCTTCTTTGGTCATTTCCGGTCTTTTAGAACGATCCCGATCACCACCGGCTCCTACAACAGTAATAACCTTCTCATCTCCCTTCCGGATTCCGGAAATTGCATTAAGGACATTTTTCAGGGCATCGGGAGTATGAGCATAATCTACAATAGCCAGTTTACCATCAAGGCTTCTGATAGTCTCAAATCGCCCCTTCACAGGTTCCAGGTTACTGATACCTGCATTTACTTCCTGAGGATCCTGTCCCAGGTTTATAGCCACCGCAAATACTGCCAAAAGATTGTATGCGTTAAATTTGCCCACAAATCGTGTCCATACCTCCTGTCCATTTAAATTTAGAAGCATACCGTCAAAGTGAGTCTCAAGAACCTTGCAATGATAATCGGCCACGGCCCTGCTTGAATAGGTTAAAATACGAGCTCTTGTATTTTGAACCATTATAAGACCATTTCTATCATCAACATTTGTAAGGGCAAAAGATTCAGCGGGCAAGGAATCAAAAAAGCGTTGTTTTGCCTTTATGTATTCTGAAAACGATTTATGATAATCAAGGTGATCATGCGTAATATTTGTAAAAACTCCTCCGGCAAAATCAATTCCGGCAATTCGGCGCTGGTGGATTGCATGGGAACTGACCTCCATAAAACAGAATTCACACCCCACCTGAACCATTCTCGACATCAATTGCTGAATTTTCAATGAATCGGGGGTGGTAAAGGAAGCGGTTTCTTCAATATCATTAATCCGGTATGAAATCGTTGAAATTAATCCTGCGTTGTATCCCATTTGCTTAAACAGCCGGAAAAGCAAAGTAGCAATACTGGTTTTTCCGTTCGTACCTGTAATACCTATAACCTTCATTTTTTTTGAAGGAAAGTCGTAGAAAGCAGCTGTCAGAATGCCTGCAGTAAAAAAAGAATCGGGAACTTGAATAAACGGTACATTTTCGGGTACAGCTTTTGGAATCTCCTCACAAAAAACAGCAACTGCACCGTTTTCTATAGCTTTATTTATAAACAAATGCCCATCGGTTTGAAAGCCTCGCTGAGCAATAAATGCTGTCCCTGGTTTTACTTTCCTTGAATCAAATTCAAGAGCAGTCACGTCCGGTGAGCCATTACCTCTAAGTTCTGTATAATTAATATATTTCAATAAATCTTCAAGCTTCATTCTAACCAAGTGTTAAATAAATAACTCCACCATTCGGAACAGATGTATTCGGTTTAAGTGACTGTTTTACCACTTTACCTATCCCTTTTATTTGTACTTTCAATCCAGCTTTTTCAAGTGTAAAAATTGCATCACTGGCACCCATTCCCAACACATCAGGAACTTTTCCCTCCAGAAACTTAACTTCATCCAATATCAACTTATCATCATCCTGTCTGACCGATGCAACAATTGGTGCACTATTTCCATCTACATTTGTAATTTGTAAATCCTGGGCTACCTGAAGAATATGTTCTGATAATCCTTTTTTAATCCTTGGGAGTGCTATCTGTCCAAGGACCTCAGGCTCATCGGTAACATCCTCAAACAAATTCCTGGCAGCAAAAACCCGCTCGGCAATTTCCTTGAATACCGGTCCTGCTACCGAACCACCGTAGTAGGCACCTCCTCTGGGATTATTAATGGTAACAATAATGGAATATTTTGGATTATCAGCAGGGAAATAACCAGCAAAAGAAGCAAGATACATTCCTTTCTGATACCCCCCCTGTCCGGTTGCTACCTGGGCTGTACCAGTTTTGCCCGCAATTCTGAACCAGGGATTTTGAAGAGAACGTCCAGTTCCGTTTTCACAAACTCCTTCGAGCATTTTTCTTGCCTTCCCTATAGTTTCATTACGCACTATCATCGGGTTCATCACTTCAGTCTTGAATTGCTTCACAAGCATCCCGTTTTCCCTGATTTCCCTTACCAGGCGCGGCTTAACCATACGTCCATTGTTTGCCACAGCATTATAAAAAGTAAGAACCTGCAAAGGGGTCATTTTCGACTCATAACCATACGACATCCAGGCGAGAGTTGTACCCCACCAATCGGTATCACCAGGATATTTAAAAAAAGGTTTTCCTTCTCCTTTAATTTCCAGCCCAAGTGGTTTATTTATTCCAAACCCATAAATCCTGTCCACGAAATTCCGGGGATTCTTCTCATATGCTGAAGTAATTATTTTTGCTACTCCAACATTTGAAGATTTTTCAAAAATTTGATTTACGGTCATTGGGCCATGCCCTCCGTATTGATAATCACTGTCGTATATAGTGCGTCCATGATATTTCCACACGCCATTACCCGTATCGAACACGTCACTGGTATCTATCAAGCCGTCTTCCATAGCCACCATCAATGATATAAGCTTAAAGGTAGAACCAGGTTCTAAGCACCCTTCATGACCAAGTGCATAATTGTAACTCTCTGTGTAGCGATCCCCCTCTCGTCCAAGGTTGGAGATGGCTTTAATCTCTCCTGTTTCAACCTCCATAAGGATGGCAGTTCCCCAATCGGCATTATTTTTCTGAAGATTTCTGGAAAGCGTACTTTCAGTAATATCCTGTAACTTAACATCGATGGTGGTAATTACATCCATGCCATCCTGTGGTTCGATTTCAGTACGTAATACCCATCTGCCGGACAGATTTTCCCTGTAACTAATTCCCTCTTTTCCCTTCAGATACTGTTCGTAGGCACCTTCCAGACCGGTGTACCCGATATTACCATGCACACCACCATACGCTCCCTTATTTAAATTGCCTATTGTCCGAAGAGCCAGTGAACCCAAAGGTGTAATCCGCTCATTTTCCTGTTCGACAATCAACCCACCTCCAAACCTTCCCCTGCGAAGAATAGGAAATTTTTTAACTTGCTGAAGCTCCTGGTAATCCACCTTGCGTGGAGTTAGCAGGAATCCCCTGTTTTTATTTTTATAGGCAGCATCCAGTTTTCGCTTATACATATTTTTTGAACCTCTGCCAAAAAAAGAAGCTAAATAATAGGCAAGTGAATCACTTTCTTCTGCATAAACCCGTTTTACTCCTTCGGCAGCCAAATCTATCCTCACGTAATATCCTGGAACAGAAGTAGCTAAAACACTACCATCATCAGCACAGATGTTACCACGGTTTGGTGAAATTCGAATCGTATTTTCTTTTAGATTTTTTGCAATTTGTTCCCACCGTTCATTTTTTATTTGCTGAACGGATACCATATTTACAATTGCCACCAGCGAAAACAGCAGCAGGAAGAAATAAATAACAGCAATACGCGATACTATTGACTTTCTGATTTCCACCTGTTATTAATATTTTTAATGACAATTTTTTGTGCCGGTCTTATGGGCTCTTCCAGCCCCAGGCCCGCTTCTTCCACTCTCTCAACTACCTCTGAAGGCCTGCTCGCATCCATCAACCTGGCCGACAAAGTAATAGATTCAGATCTCAGTTCATTTATACTTTCCTGAACCTGCTCAATCTGCCTGATTGTTCTTTCTGCCAAATTTCGATTGGTGATAAGAACAAATGCAAAGAAGACTAAAAGCGACAAAAACGGCAGTTGCCTGGTAAACCGCTCATCAGTAAGAATAGTCCCTCCTAAAAAGGATTTAACCATTGGCTTTTTTTTGTTATTTTTACCCGATTCTGTCATTTTACAATTTTTCAGCAATTCGTAATTTTGCACTCCTGGCTCTGGTATTAATTTTCAGTTCTTCGGCCCTGGGAGTAATCACTTTTCGATTTATCAATCTTAAAGGACTATTTATGTTTCCGAAAAAATCTTTTTCTACTTTTCCCAAAAAGTTCCCGCTCTTCATAAAGTTCTTACACAATCTGTCTTCCAGGCTATGGTAGGTAATCACAACCAGCCGTCCTCCAGGCTTCAGAACATCAAGAACTGACATTAGAAACTCCTTGAGATTTTCCAGTTCGTCATTTACCTCAATACGGAGAGCCTGAAAAACCTGTGCCAGGTACTTGTTTTCCATGCCTCCTGGTGCACATCGCAGTGCTACTTCTTTTAGCCTGGATGTTGTAGCAACGGGCTGAAAATTTCGTTCTTTAATTATTTCATCTGAGAGGCGTCCGGCATTATTTATTTCCCCATACATCCGGAATATTGATTTCAGTTTTTCCCCGCTGTAATTGTTAACGATGTAGGAGGCATCAACAGAAGTACTTTGGTTCATCCTCATGTCCAGTTTCCCCTCATAACGAAATGAAAAACCACGATCGGCCACATCAAAATCATGTGAAGAAACACCCAGATCAGCAAAAACAGCATCCACTTCTTTAACGTTATAATACCGGAGAAAATTTTTGAGGTATCTAAAATTATGTCGTATGAAAAAGAGCCGGTTATCCTCTAATCGATTTTCGGCAGCATCCTCATCCTGGTCAAAGGCATACAATTTGCCGTTACCAATTTCATCCAATATTAGCCGTGAATGACCCCCTCCACCATAAGTGGCATCAACCACCAGGGCCCCATGGTACAGATTCAGCCCCTGAAGGCTTTCCGCTGGCATTACCGGTATGTGGTACGGGTTCGACATTTACTCTGCTGCTTTAGATTTTCTTTTCTCTTTAAACCGTTTTGCAAAAGTTGTTTTATCCATCCGTTGACCTTCATAGACTTCAACATCCCAGATACGTATGGACTTACCCATACCAATCAGCCGGACATTCTTTTTCAGCTTTCCATATACAAGAGAATCGGAAGGTATATTGATGCGCCCATTAGCTGCCATCTCTACCTTTTTAAAATTTTCATAAAAAAATTGTAGAAATGCATCATCTTCCTCATCAAAGGGATCAAGCGTACTTTTAAATGCCTCAACACGATCGTTCCAGAATTCTTCAGGATAAATATCCAGGCATTCCTTAAATAAATTTCGCTCAATTACCAATGGCTCTGAAGCCAACTCACCCATCTCCTTTTTGTAGGCCGAAGGAAGCACTATTCTTCCCTTGTCGTCGATGGTTGCATTATATGTACCTGTGAATTCTGCCATTTAAGCGAAATAAAGCTATTTAATACCAGTAAAAGTACAAAAATATTCCATATTCTTCCACTTCATTCCACTTTATTCCACATCATTACATGACAGATATTGTTGAAAAATTGTTGATATTGTGTTTAAAACCTGTCAAAAGTAAAAAACCTTATTAAACATCCTACACATTTCCAGCAAATTATCACCTTAATGTATCTCCTTTTCAAATGGTTAATAACTTAAAACCAGATAGCCACAAAGAAAATCATACCGCTGAAATAAACGAAATTCATCCACCCTTTTATACAGTGTCAGAAATTATCACAGGTATTTTAACTGTTCTACCGTAGATGATTTAATTATTCG
>JBEPWX010000119.1:0-1836 GCA_041642235.1 Mariniphaga sp. | reverse complement strand
TAACTCAGTTTTAATTCAGTATAAATTCAATTCTTATTGAATTTATACTGAATTAAAACTGAATTTGGTTTGAGTTTAAATTGAATTTAATCTGAAGCAGGTATTATTTATTCCTGATTAAAGAAACGCATTATGGAAAAGCTTGATGGTAAAGAAAAATCTCAACAAAGGTTATGAATGAATTCATTGAAAGTGTAAATTTACAGTCGATTTTTATTTACTTGCAAAAAAAAAGAAAGGTGGAAGAAGAAAAAACAGGTTCATTTAAGCCTATAAACATCAAGCAACTATTTGCTGCCAAAAATCCGGGGATGGCAAAAGTTCTGCCTGGTTTTGTTTATCGTTATATTCATTCTTTAATGGAAATTGACTTTGTAAACAATTTATTGGAAAGGCATGGCCACCTTATTGGAGTTGAATTTATAAATAAAGTTGTTGAGGAATTCAATGTAGATGTGCACATCCAGGGTATGGAGAATGTTCCCGATTCAGGCCGGTTTATTTTTGCCAGCAATCACCCTTTGGGAGGTTTTGATGGTATGCTGCTTTTAAAAACTGTAGATGAGAAGCTGGGAAAATCCCGATTTCTAACTAATGATGTCCTTATGAACATTCCTCAGTTAAGTCCACTTTTTGTCCCGGTAAACAAACATGGAGGACACAGCCGGGATGCGGCAAAATTGTTAAGCGACACCTATAACTCGGAAGCACAGATATTGATTTTTCCAGCTGGACTGGCATCACGAAAAATAAAAGGGAAAGTAGTGGATTTGGAATGGAAAAAGCATTTCATTTCTAAAGCTGTCAGTTATCAGCGTGATGTTATTCCCGTATTTGTTGCCGGACGGAATTCCAATACTTTTTACCGTGTAGCCAGTCTGCGAAAATTCTTCCACATAAAATGGAATCTTGAGATGTTTTTATTACCGGGCGAAACTGTGCGTCATCAAAATACAGATGTATATATTTACTTTGGAAAACCTGTTCCCTACACAACTTTCGACAGATCAAAAACTCATCAGGAATGGGCACAGTGGATAAAAGACAAAACATACCAGCTTTCGGCAGACATCACAAAAGGAAATTAATAATTAGTGCAGAAACATTATAAATCAATTTTATTAATTTTGCACACCGTTTTCATTTAAAAGATTATTAATGAAAGAAATTGTAGCACCTCTTCCAAAGGAGCAGATTGTTTCCGAATTAACACCCGACAAGCTGCTGCGCAAGACCAACAAGGGAGGTAATGAGATATACGTCATTACACATCTTGATTCACCTGCCCTCATGCATGAAATTGGTCGTTTGCGGGAACTTACTTTCAGGGATGCAGGAGGTGGAACCGGCAAAGAAACAGATATTGACCATTATGATGTTTCAAAGGTGCCTTATAAACAACTCATTGTTTGGGATCCCGAAGCAAAGGAAATACTCGGAGGCTACAGATACATCCTTTGCTCTGAAGCTCCGGCTGATGAAAACGGCGAAATACATATGGCCACATCAAAACTCTTTCATCTCTCCAAACGATTTATTAAGGAATACCTACCAAATACCCTTGAATTGGGTCGTTCTTTTGTACAGCCATCCTACCAGTCGAGCAAAGCTGGAGCAAAAGCTTTATTTGCCCTTGACAACCTTTGGGATGGACTAGGTGCATTAACAGTCGAGCACAGCGAAATTGAATATTTCTTTGGAAAGGTAACTATGTATTCCCATTTTCATAACGAAGCCAGAAACCTGATTCAATATTTTTTCCTAAAATATTTTCGAGACAAAAGCAATCTGGTTTACCCGAAAAGGCCCGTAGAATTTGACTATAATATGGATGAA
>JBEPWX010000118.1:0-7946 GCA_041642235.1 Mariniphaga sp. | reverse complement strand
CTGGTCATGTTTTTTATGGGCAGTACAGGACATGCCGAGGCTTCTACTTTTGGACTGATGGATGCCCAGCTCCGTAACCCAAATGAGTTCTTTGTAGTATTCGCCATCATTTTCCCTGCTTTCACAGGAATGACTGCAGGAGTAGGTCTTTCGGGTGACTTAAAAAAACCTTCCAAATCCATTCCATTAGGCACTACGATGGCAACTCTGACAGGCATGGTGGTTTATGTTTTTGTAGTCTGGAAGCTTGCCAAGTCAGTCCCTGTGGAAGACCTGCTGGAAAACCAGCTGATCATGACGCGGATAGCGCTTGCCGGAGCAATAGTTATTCCATTGGGGTTAGCCGCCTCTACCCTATCATCGGCTTTGGGATCAGTAATGGTAGCCCCACGTACCTTACAGGCACTTGCACTCGATCAGGCATTGCCCTCGCCGCGCATCAATAACTGGTTAGGCCAGGCAACTGAAAAGGATAATGAGCCGGTAAATGCTTCGCTGGTAACCTCCATTATTGCTTTCATTTTTGTTGCCGTAGGAAATGTCAATGCTGTGGCATCTATTATTACAATGTTTTTTATGGTAACATACGGCTCACTTTGTCTCATTTCATTTTTAAATCATTTCGGCTCTTCACCATCCTACCGGCCTTCATTTAAATCGCGCTGGTATATATCACTAACAGGTTTTGCCATTTCGGTATGGGTAATGTTTAAAATAAGTACACCGTTTGCTTTGCTCGCTTTTGCTTTTATCACCGGTGTTTATTTATATATTAACCATTATCATTCATCCAGGAAAGGATTCGCTTCAATATTTGCCAATGCGCTTTTCCAACTCAATAAAAACCTTCAGGTGATGATTCAGAAAAAGCAGACAAAAAAGGAGAACAGGGAGTGGCGACCAAGTGCCATTTGCATTTCCAAAGATTCGTTCAAACGCGATAAGGCTATTCGCTTACTCAACTGGATTTCACATAAATACGGTTTTGGCACGTATCTTCACCATATCGTAGGTTATTATTCGAAAGCAACAGCAGTGAAAGCAAGAGAAGAGCATAAAAAACTTCTCGACCATGTTGATTCCGGTGATAACCTTGTTTACATCGACACTTTGATTTCCCCATCCAATACTTCAGCCATTGCACAGGCCATACAGATTCCCGGTATTGCGGGAATGGAGAACAACATGGTTATTTTTGAATATGATAAGGAGCAGCCATCAAATCTGGAAGAGATCATTGACAATTTTGCACTTGTCAATTCAGGCGATTTCGATATATGCATCCTCGGAAGCAGCAACCGGGAAATCCCCTACAAAAAAGGAATACATATCTGGATCAATTCGCTGGATTCAGAGAATGCCAACCTGATGATCTTACTGGGATTTATTATCCTTGGGCATCCCAGCTGGAAACAGGCGCGAATTAAAATCTACAATGTGTGTCAAAAAGAAGATTATGAAAAAACAAAAAAAGCAATGAACGAACTTGTACAAACAGGCCGGTTGCCCATTTCTGAAAAAAGTATTCGCCTGCTGGTGCATGACGAAGATGTTTCAGTTAAAACAATTATTAATCAAAACTCCGGAAATGCAGGCCTTACTATGATAGGCATCCGGGAGGAACTGGTTAAAAGGGAAAAGGAAAAGCTGTTCGAGGGTTACGATGGATTGGGAACCATTTTGTTTGTTCATTCCAAGGAAAATAAATCTATTGAATAATGGCACGATTTCTTAAAAGCAGGAAAAAGTCCTACGGTACCGTACCAGGTTCCCTTATTTTCATTGGGAATCCTAAGATGGAAAAAACAGAAATTCACCTGATGATCTACAACAAGGAGCATCTATCAGAGACTGTGGTAGATCATGCAGATGAGATACCCGATACTGTTCCTGAAGGCTCTGTAATGTGGGTTAATATTTATGGTCTGCAGGATACTGATTTGATTGGGAGCCTGGGAGAAAAGTTTGCTATCCAGCCACTAGAACTGGAAGACATATTGAATACCGATCAACGCCCAAAACTTACAGAAACCAACAAGAACCTTACTTTTTTCCTGAAGGTGCTCGATTACCATGAAGATACAAAAAAAGTAACCGGAGATCAGGTTTCTATCGTGCTGGGAGAAAGCAAAGTGATTACATTCCAGGAAAAGCGGGGCAATCATTTTAACGCTGTTCGTGAAAGGATACGTAACAGCCGCGGACGCGTCCGAAATGCGGGCTCCGATTATCTGGCCTATGTTCTTATTGACACACTTGTGGATGGCTATATCCATAGCATTGAAAGATTGGGAACATTGATTGAAGAAACGGAAAACGAAGTACTTCATCATTCACAAAAACTGACACTGGAAAAAATATACCGGTTTAAAACAACAATCGGATTCATCCGAAAATCTATCTTCCCCTTAAAAGAAATGATGCTGTTTTTGAATAAAACCGAATCGAACCTGATCCAGGAAAAGACATTTACTTATTTAAAAGATTTAACTGATCTGACCACTCAGGCGCTGGAAGCAGTTGAAATTTATCACAATATGACAAATGATTACCTGAATATCTATCATTCCAATGTAGCTAACCGCACCAATGAAGTGATGAAGGTGCTTACCATTTTTGCATCTATATTCATCCCGCTCACATTCATTGCCGGTATTTACGGAACCAATTTCGAGTACGTACCCGAACTGAATCTGAGATATGGCTATTTTGGCATGTGGGGTATTATGCTTGTCCTTGCCGGAATCATGCTCTCCTTTTTCAGGAGAAAAAAATGGCTGTAATCAAATGATAATAATCTTAAAGTTTCAAGGTGTAGGATGAATGATGATTAATTAAAAATTTGTAAATTTCTGTAAATAATAAAAACCTAATGTATAATTTTCGTGATTATTTAGCTGAATATACTGGATTGGATCCCGACACAGTCGGAAAGATATTTCTTACTCTTGCATTTATTGTTTTACTATACCTTTTCCAGTTATTAGTCTTAAGAATTGTTTGGAGACAAACCAGGAACATTAAAACCCGCTATCAATGGAAGCGAACGCTTTCATTTATACTGCCTTTCTTAGGGTTACTAATAATTGTTGCTATATGGATACAGGCATTTCAACAATTTGGGGCATTTCTGGGGTTATTTTCTGCCGGATTGGCAATTGCATTAAAAGACCCTCTCACTAATCTCGCAGGGTGGTTTTTTATCGTTTTACGGCACCCGTTTTCAGTCGGAGACCGTGTTCAAATAGGAGAAAATGCCGGAGATGTTATTGATATACGGTTGTTTCAATTTACCATCCTGGAAATAGGAAACTGGGTCGATGCCGACCAGAGCACAGGCCGCCTTATACATATTCCCAACAGCAAAGTTTTCTTGGAGGCACAGGCAAATTACAGCACAGGATTCAACTACATATGGAATGAGATCCCTGTAACCATTACTTTTGAAAGCAATTGGGAAAAAGCCAAATCAATACTTTCAGAAGTAATAAAAAGGCATGCTGAGCATTTCAGTAAAACAGCAGAAAAGGAGATATTTAAAGCCAGCAGAAGTTACTTAATTTACTATAGACATTTCTCTCCAATTATTTACATCAAAGTAATTGATTTCGGGGTGAAGCTAACCATGCGCTATTTATGCGATCCTCGCAAACGCAGAGGATCAGAAAATGACATCTGGCAGGATGTATTAACCAGTTTTAGTATGCATAAAGATATCGAACTGGCTTATCCTACCACCCGCTTTTACACCCATGGGGAATCAAACTCCGATCTGGAGCATCATTCAAAACAACAACAAAAATAATAATGATTCAAAATCCCTTAATCCTGTTCGACGGAATTTGCAACCTTTGTAACAATACTGTAGACTTTATCATTAGAAAAGATAAAAAACGGCTTTTCCGGTTCGTCCCTCTGCAATCAGAGTCTGGTATAATAATCTTGCAGAATTTTCAAGTTCCTGAAAATACTGATTCCATTATACTAATTTGGAGGGAAGAGATCTATACCGAATCGGAGGCTGTCCTTAAAATTGCCAGCATGTTACCTTACCCTTGGGGAATAGCAAAAGCATTTAAAATCTTACCTTCTTTCTTGAGAAATCATATCTACAGATGGATCGCCCGAAACCGGTACAATTGGTTTGGAAAAAAAAACACATGCCGTATACCTACAGATGAAGAACGGAAGCTTTTTCCGGATAAAGATGAGCTTAAAATAATCAGCGGTATTAAAAACTAAGCGGTTACTATAACTGTAAATCGCCAGCTTCATAATCCCGATAAAGCTTTGATAGCTGCGATAACCAACTGCTTAATCTTTTAACTGCTTCACTTGTCTCTGAGGATATTTCTTTCTTTTGCATTCGAAGGAGCAAGTAACCGTAAATGCCATCGATGGCTGCCTGTACATTATTTACTGCATCAGGATTTTTCTGCCTGAGCTCTTTAACCAAACCTTCTACTGATTTATAACTAGATACATACAACGGTACAGCCTCCTGTGTAATCACTCGCAAATGAAATTCATTAAGATCAGCAACCAGATTTTCCAGAAACTGAAGGTGCCCCGATTGCTGCCGGCCTTCTTTTTCCATCATTATCACAAGATTTTCATACCAGGCCGAAATCTCTTTAGCAGTTTTCTCATCTACTTGATAACTGGCTACCAGTTTTTCATTTATTAGATTCATATCTAGCTGAAAAGCTCTGATTAAATCCTCCACCTGGTAAAGATATAGTATATATTCGGCTATATTTTCTTTTCGTTTCTGCTGAGCAACAAGCATTCTGATTATATTTAAATAAAATTATTCAACCTACAACTAAAACTGGAATATTACTGCATTCCTCCTTAATGATCAAAAAAATCATCAAGGTTACGTCGGTCTTTCTTAGTTGGGCGGCCAGTGCCACGCTCCCGGATATTCCAATTCATATGTTTTTGTACTTCCAGCAAATCCAGTTCCTCCTGAGGAGTAACATCTTCTACAAAACCTACAGCCAATTTTGCAGACATTCGTTTTTCAGCAACCGCTAAAACTTTATAACTGCGCGTTATAGGATTCTCCCTTACCTTCACCACTTCACCGGCATGTATTTCGCGTGCAGGTTTCACCGGAAGATGGCCAATTATTACACGCCCTTTTTTACATGCTTCTGTTGCCTGACTGCGTGTTTTAAAAATACGAACAGCCCATAACCATTTATCTATTCTTACTATATTGGCCATGTTCTATTTTCTCGTATTAAATAAGTTCATGGTACGTTCAATGCCAATGGTACCAAAGTTCTGTATAATCTCTATGCAGGAATCAATTTTTTCAGGTAACCACTTTTGTTCTTCTGCTGACCATTCTCCCAACACATAATTTACTTGCAAACCAGGATGAAATTCATCACCGATTCCAAATCGCAATCGTGCATATTCATTTGTCCCCAACACTTCCGAAATATTGCGAAGACCATTGTGCCCTCCAGGGCTTCCCTTGGCCTTAACTCTTAATCTACCAAAAGGTAAGGCCAGATCGTCAACAAGTACCAACAGGTTCTCAATTGGAATACTTTCCTTTTTAAGCCAGTAATTTACTGCACGACCGCTCAGATTAACATATGTGGTTGGTTTAAGCAAAATAAAAGTACGCCCCTTATACTTATACTCACTTACAAATCCGTAGCGTTTATCATTAAAAGCAATATTGGACGCCCTGGCAAGAGCGTCCAATATTTGAAACCCAATGTTGTGACGTGTATTTTTATATTCCGGACCAATATTGCCAAGCCCTGCTATCAAATACTTCACACTTTTGCATTTATATCGAATTTATTATTCCTTTGGTTCATTTGGCTCAGAGGCCGGAACTTCGTCAGCCGAAACTTCACCTTCACCTTCTGCTCCAGGCACTTCTTCCTCCTCATCTTCCGGAAGTAACATAGCTGATTTTGCAACTCTTGTAGAAACAACACCAACAATAAGGTTAGATTTATTATCAAGAAACTCCAGTTTGTCTCTTTGAAGTGACTCAACTTTAATACTATCGCCAATTCCAAGCTTGGTAACATCAATTTTAATGGTATCGGGTAAGTTTTCAGCCAATGCTTTCACTCGCAGTTTACGCATATTAAACTTGATTTTACCACCGGCTTTAATACCTTTAGCAGTCCCTGTAAGTTCAACAGGCACACCTATTTTCACAGGAACACCTTCTTCAATCTTAAGAAAATCTATATGCAGAATCTGTTCTTCAACCGGATGCCATTGAATATCCTGAATCATGGCTTTATATTCCTTACCATCAATTGTAAGATCAATCAGGTAAATATTAGGTGTATACACGAATGGCCTTAAGTTGCTGAATGAAAGTGCTAAATGCACTACCTCATCTTTTCCGTACAATACACTGGGGATTAAGCCCTGCTCGCGCAATTTTTTTGCTTCTTTTTTTCCGAGGTTTTCTCTTTTCTGCCCCGTAATTTTCAATGATTTCATTATTTAAAAAATTAAAGTTAATAATTATGGTACTCAGTCCTTTCCGATGAATGCACCGGAACAACAGCATGCATAATTAAAAGTGTGCATTTAAAAATTGCCCACTCTAAATGCTCCTGCTTTTCGGAAAAAGCGGTGCAAAGATATAAATTAGCGGTAATATAACGAACTTATGGATTGATTTTTATAAACACGTCGGATGGCTTCTCCAAGTGCATCAGCCACTGTAAGGTATTTTATTTTTTCACTAATAACTTTACGGTCGAGTGAATCGGTAAAATACACCTCTTCCAGTGAAGAACGTTCGATACGATCAATAGCAGGCCCCGATAAGACACCATGTGCGGCAAATGCCCTCACACTGTTTGCACCCTCTTTTTTCATAAGATTGGCTGCTTTGGTAATGGTTCCGGCTGTATCAATCATATCGTCTACAATTATTACATCTTTTCCCCTCACATCGCCAATAACAGTCATATTATTTACCTCATTGGCCTTAGCCCGGGTTTTATGGCAGATTACCATATCCGTCTGCAGCATCCTGGCATAGGTATTGGCCCTTTTAGTACCCCCGACATCGGGAGAGGCAATAATTGGATTAGGTAGTTCCATTTTGCTGATGTATGGAATAAATAAGGCAGAAGCAAACAGATGATCCACCGGTACATCAAAGAATCCTTGTATCTGATCTGCATGCAAATCCATGGTAATTACCCTATCGACACCTGCAGCAGATAATAAATCAGCCATTAACTTCGCACCAATGGATACGCGGGGTTTATCCTTTCGGTCCTGCCGTGCAAATCCGAAATAAGGTATCACTGCCACTACATGGGCTGCGCTTGCCCGTTTTGCAGCATCTATCATAAGCAATAATTCCAGCAGGTTCTCCGAGGGTGGTGGTGTGGATTGTACTATAAAGACATCAGCACCACGAATTGTTTCTTCATAACAAGGTTCAAACTCACCATCGGAAAATACCGGGCACGATGATAAACCCAAATCAATGTCAAGGCTGTCACATATTTTTTCTGAGAGATAGCGGGTTGCCCTGCCTGTAAAAATTTTAAGCGGATGATTTTTACTGCCCATCGAATAATTGTTTTTATTTTTAAAACGGGACAAAGTTAATGCATTCACCCCTGTTTTTACTATGAAATAATGAATTAAATTACTTTTTCCTGATCACCTTTACCTGATGTTTGGTTGATCTCATCAATATATTTAAGAACTTCAAACCGCCCTTCTCCTGTTAACGCAGAAGATATAAACCAAAGGGGCATAATCTCCCATGTTTCCAGCATTTTTTCTTCATAAAATTTAATATTTTTTTCAAGTTCTTCTGGTCTCAATTTATCGGCTTTTGTAAAGATAATAGCAAATGGAACCTGACTCACCCCAAGCCATTCCAGAAATTCAAGATCAATCTTTTGAGGTTCATGCCTTGAATCAATAAG
>JBEPWX010000117.1:0-7958 GCA_041642235.1 Mariniphaga sp. | reverse complement strand
AGAACCCGTTGGCACTATTTACTCAGCACTCAAACCGGTTACCAGTTTCTTTTTCCGGAGCGAAAACCAGCTCAGACCGGCAATCCAGATGATGCCATTTAGCAAAATAATGCCAGTTATAATAGCGACAGTAACAAGGGAGGCATCGGTATTTGATGAAATAAAAGACGGAAGCGTTGCCACCACAGCTGCAATAAAGCCTGTTAATACACCACCGGCAAGAAGCAAGAGGTATTCCTTCACAAGCAAACCAAAAAGCTGCCGTGTTTTGAACCCAATAGCCTGCATTAATGCAATTTCATGACGGCGTTCAAGAATTGTGCGTGCAAGGATAACGGCCAGCCCAATAGTTCCGAGAATCATTCCCAGAGCTCCGAGAGCCAGGAATATACTTAAATAGGTATTTGTTACCGAATAAAATTCCACCAATCTTCTGGAGGTAGATTCCATTTCCCATCCAAAATCACGAAAAACCGATTGAAGCTCTTCACCGATCTGCTGTTCTCTGTCGGTTTCTCCATCAATTAAAAAGACATAGGAGCCGCTGCTGGAAGGATAATTTTCAAGAAAATTGTCATTAGAAATTAATACATATCCCTGAAAAACAGATGGAGTAGTTCCAGCCACTAATCGTAAGCGCAAGGTATCTCCTTTTTCATTCTGATACAACAATACATCTCCCACCTTTTTGCCCAATCCCCACTGAATAACAGTCTGATCCGCAATAGCCGGGATAGTACCGTCTTCCAGTGTTTTATTTAACAACAACCATGGATTTTCTGATTCCATTCCCTCCATAAACGTGGCAAAAGAGAACCGGCCGGTCAGGGCATCCGGATTCACACCCAATATTGCTGGTTGGGCAACACGGTTAAGGTTCAGGCAACTGGCATCATCACCTTCCACCTGCCGAAACTGAACAGCATTAAAATCTTCATAAATCCCTTCACCTGATCGCTTTTCCTGATCATTCAGGTTATATAGTACAGGCATTGTACTTTCTGCAAAAAAAAGAAATCCACCTGTTCCGCTTGATTTATCCTGGGAATTGGCCAATAAATCAAGTTTATACGATCCGGTAGAAATAACCAAAAAAGTTCCCAATGCGAATAAAATAATAACAGTAAGCGAACGGCCAGGGTTACGAGAAAGGTTCAGTCCCGGCAACTTTTCCAATCTTATTTTACCCCTTTCAGGAATCTCCATTTTCACCAGCAACTTTCTGAACCCAAGCAATACTCCCAATAGCAGCGCACCTCCTGCCAGGAAGAAGAAAATTGGATTTAGGGTATCCTTTTCCAACATTTGTATTGAGATCAGGGCAACCGGAGTTATCAAAGCAACCCACATTAGAATATCCAATGCAATGCGAATGTTTTTTTTCGTTGTTACGTCGGTACGTTTTTGCAATTCGGCAGTTTTCCGCTTCTGGTAATTAATGATGGAAAGAAATATTGCACCAACGGAAACAAGAAGACTAATAACAAGGCCAAGGGCCAGAGTAAACAAATTAATATCTATAAGCAATACATTTGTGCGAACGATGTCGAACCAAAGGGTATTTAATATTCGAAAAACACCCGATGTATATAAGACTGAAAGGAAAAGCCCCAATAATCCTCCCAATAAAGCTACGGCAAAGCCTTCCCAAAGAAATATGCTGCGCACCTGTTTTTCTTTAAATCCCAGGGCTGATAATAGTCCCACTTCTGACGAACGCATTTCCAGGTTAAGGCGAAAAAGCAATGCTGTAAGGATAATAGCAGCCGCCAGAATAAAAAAACTAAGACCCAGGAACAGTCCGCTAAAATCGGTACCATTTCGTGCAGCAGCCATTCCTTCTTCCCGGACAGGTTCCACCATCATACCCAAATCTCCGGGCGATATATTACCAGCAAAAGCCTCCTGATAATTAACTTCGTCAAATGCACCTGCAGGAAATCTTACTGCTGTAAATATTCCGAAACGGTTTGTCCACATTTCCCGGGCTTGTTTCAGTGAAATGTAAGCTTTGGGTGCCCCTTTCCATTCTTCCCAGTACTCTTCATCCTTATCACGAATAGCATCCAGATTAATAGGGACACCTGCATCCCACTCCCGGCAATGTCCCGCATCAGAAAGACCCGGGAGCCATGGCATCCGTGTAGAGTCAGCCCAAACCTTACTCATTGGGACTATTTTTTTCAGAACAAAATCAGACTCCTTATCGATTAACTGCCGTAGGGGACCAATTTCAAGATACTTTAATGTGATGCTGTCCCCCGGTACTGCATTCAAATCATTCGCTGCCCATTGAGTCAAAATTAGTTCATTATCATGCAACTGCTCTCCTCCCAAAGAAGAAACGAACGAATAGGGTATTGCCTTATCTTCCCTTCCTCCAGCTGTTTGCTGGCTGTTGGTCTGAAGAACAATTTCATTTACAAAATAAGATATAATTGGATTTGCTTCCGGCAGTTGTTCCAGAGTCTGTGCAATCCGGGGTTCCATAAAAACCCGTTCGGTAGATACTTCAAGTTCACCAGTTGCATCAATGAATTTCATTTTCAACCCGGCATCTGAAGGTGTCAGGCTTCTGTTGACAATGGTTTTAAGTTCATTAGTTTCTAAAGCTGTTGAAACGAGCAGATGATTAGCCCTGCCTTGAAATTCCATCAGCCTGTTTAAGCGTTCGAGCGAAAGGAAAAGATTGTATGGAGCAGTTTGAGAGGCCTTAAGGCTGAATCTGCCCATTTCTTCTTTTTCTACTATCCTTTTAATTTGAATACGCAATGAGACACTGGTTTCTTCATCGGGAACAAACGGTGCATTCATAGGGATGAGACTTGCCTTTTTCACCCTTACCAGAATATTATCCCCTTCGGCTACTTCCAGCCTTTCCGCCAGATTACGACTTATAATACCTTCGTTTCCTGTAAGATTTGAATAAATTACACTGTTAGCTATTTTTTCAAAGCTATTATCAACACCAGTTACCTGAACACGATTTACCCTCTGCTGACCGCCACCGGCCACAGCTATTCCTTCGAGCAATAAAACAGGTGCTGCCTTCACCTCAGGATTTAGAGATTCCAATTCGGAAGCCATTTCCTGTCTGAAATAACGTTCTTTTACAGCCACTAAATGCGTCATTTTCCCCAAACGAAAGAAGGTGGCCTGCTCCAGACTATACCTTACCGAATCACCAATTATAAGAGACCCGGTCAATACCATTGTACTGATTGCCACTCCCAGGGCAACAATCAGATTGGCCTTCAGGTAATGAAAAAATGATTTTACTATGTAACTCAATATAGTCATAAAAGCCCCTCGTTATCTTTGAATTTCTTTTCAACCAAAAAAGGTTAAACAAGTTTTCCGTTCCGCAAGGTATATTTTTTATCCATCCTGTTGGCCAAAGCAACAGCATGGGTAACGGTTACCAATGTAACACCCCTTTCTTCACTTAAATTAAGGAGTAATTCAGTAAGTGCATTTGCATTTTCTTCATCGAGGGCACCTGTAGGCTCATCGGCCAATAGCAATTGAGGTTTGTTAATAAGTGCTCTTACTACAGCAGTACGCTGACATTCCCCTCCCGACAATTGTGAAGGTTTTTGTTCACGTTGTTCCCAAATGCCTACCTTTTGAACCAGATGTTCAGCCCATTCTTTCTGTTCCCGTGAAATTGTTTTTCCCTGCGGAAGCAGCGGCAACATAACATTCTCCATAAGAGTAAGCTGGGGCATCAGGTGATGTAACTGAAAAATAAAACCTAAATTTTTATTCCTGAAAACTGCAAGTTCGGTTGTTGAATACCCGGTAATATCTTTTCCATCAAAGAAAACTTTTCCTTGCTCTGGTTGATCAAGTGTTCCAATGAGGTTCAGCAGTGTAGTTTTTCCTGAACCACTTGGACCAACAATGGCAATCTTTTCCCCTTTTCCCACTATTAAATCCATATCGGTTAAAACAGAACGATAACTTCGAGAGCCTGGTTCTCCGTAACCTTTGGTAATTTTTTGGAGTTCTAAAAGCATTTATATATAATTTGTTACCCTACTTCTAAACTATCATTTTCAACAAAGTCCAAAGCTAATCTTTGGTATAAATCAATTATCTCTATTGCGTGGCTGTGAATATTAAACCTGGCAGTTGTTCCCTCATAACCTGCATAACTTAACCGTTCAAGCTCTTTGGAATCAGACAATAAACCGGCCCAGGTTTCACTCAGCTTTCCGGAAGAATTGGGCATATAAGTCATCCCTCCTCCCGACAATTCTATTATTTCAGGAAATGCCCCGAGAGCAGGCTGCACGACAGGCACTCCGGAGGCCATTGATTCCAGGAGGTAAATTCCAAATGCCTCTCCTATCCGAACCGGCACTGAAACAAGGGAAACTTTTTTAAAGAATTCATGAATGGCTTTTCCTTCAAAATCGGGCATGATTTCAAAAAATGCAGTTAACCCATTCTCTTTAATTTTATGTTTTTGTTCTTTTATGAAATTGCTGTCATCGCCGGTAAAGCCACCTGTAGCAATAAGTTTCACATCATCAAAACCAGGTTTTTTTTTCAACTCAATAAAAGCATCTACCACAATATCAAATCCATTTTCATAGCACATCCGGGAAACATACCCCACATTCCTTTCCTTTTCTTTAGTTGAAAGGTAAGTATAATCGCTCACCTCAACCCCAAGGTGGATGGTATGAACTTTTTCGTTGGGTAAATCCATACTATCTTTCATTTTTGCAGCAAAAAAACTGCTCACTGAAACGAGCGCATCCACATCTCCTGCCCGATCATGCATCAGTTTCCATATTTTCTCCCGAAATGAAGGATGCACAGCATCAACCCACACATCTTCATCCTGAAGTGAACAAACCACCGGTACCCCAACTTTTTCTTTAAGTCGTTTGGCTAAACCGAGCAAAAGGGCATTTGAAAGGTGAATCACATCGGGTTTGCAATTCTCTGCTATCCAATTCACCATATGTTCCAATTCATCTTTCTGTTTTCCTTGTTCTCCGAGAAGCATTGAAATGGTCATATCTTCCAATCCACTGGCCCTGGTAGAACCGGCCATCGAAGCAGCCAGCTTCATCATTGGTTTAGAATTTAACAGATTATCAAACCATTTTGGTGCTTTACGAAAGACAGGATACATCTGCTTTAAATAGGTACTGATAGCCCCATAAAAAATAGGAATATCGGAAATATCGTGTTCATCGGCAAACAAAGGAAGGTACATGGGAATTTTTGTCACCCGGTGACCCTCTGCGCGTAATGCATTAAAATATTTGCTGTCGCGAAGGCAATTCCCACAATAAAAACTTCCGCCTGAACCGGGTATAATTTGAATGATATTCATAATGTGGTTTTCATAAAGAAATGATTATAATCTCTCGTAGCTATTAAATGTTTTATGTTTGTGCCTCTGTGCTATAATCTGTTCCAGGAACCTTATCACTTCCCAAAACAATAAACCGATCCATCGTATGCCCCAACAATTAATCGTCCCGCAGCTACAGCCGGATTACTAATTATCTGACTTCCTACTTCATAAGTCCAGACAACTGTTCCATCAGCCAGATTTAACAATGCCAAATCGCCACGCATATTAGCAACCACCACCTTATTTCCGGCAACCACCGGCGATGCCTCCACCCGGCTTCCGGAATTGTATTCCCATATTTTTTCCCCGCTTTCCTTGTTAAAGCTATATAAAAATTTATTGTGGTTGGCAGTAAAAAGACGATTACCTAAGATAGCCGGAGAAGCAATAAATGGTAAAGTAGTACTTTCATCTTTCCATTCCCATGTCGTTTTCTCCTTTTGGATATAAACCAGAAAGAATCGACCGTCGTAATCACCCAAATAAGCTTTATTATTTTCCAGGGCAGGTGAACCGGGGACATAAGTTGCCACATCAATTTTTTTATCGGCTTTTCCGGAAACAATATCTACCACATGCAGGAATCCATCACAACCACCAAAAAATGTTTTCCCCCCAGAACAGGCTGGTGCCCCGTTAATAAAATTATCCGATTCATACTTCCACATCAACTTTCCAGTTTGAGCGTCAACACAGTGCAGGTAGTAATCGTAACTGCCCACTAATATGTAAGTTATATTATTCGTTTCCCACCAATTAGCTGAACCAATTATTTGATTGTCGGTTTCATACTGCCATTTTTTTTCACCGGAATTTAAATCCAGAGCAAACAAATTTCCATCCAGATTACCAATGTAAACTGTATTTTCATAAATCAGGGCCGGAGCCTCAATTGCATTGCCGGTTTCAAATTTCCAAAGAAGTTTCCCCTGCAAATCAAGGCAATAAACTATGCCATCAGTAGAACCAATAACCACTTTTCCCTGGTCAACCACAGGAGCCGATTTGATATTATCGCCTGTTTGAAATGTCCACTTCAAAGTGGGTTTATCCGGGAGTTCACTTCTGGAAGTCCCGGTTAACTGCTGATCTCCCCGGAAGATTGGCCAGGAATTGGAATTTTGGGTAGATCCCTGTATTCCAAAAAGAATCAGTAACAATACAATAGTATATTTCATTATCATAAATTATTCTAAAAAAAAACGTTTAACTTCCATACCAAACAATTGCAGGAATTAATCAACAATTACCACATATGCAATCTAAGACATCAGAAACAAAAACCATATCAACTTTAGGGAAAGTGAATTTCTTCTATGATATTTTATTTCACTTCTTTTTAAGTTCAATGGCTCCGGTAGGACACCCTTTTGCCACTTTTAAAGCCGTATCAGTGAGGGCATGATTCATTTCTTCATTAAATGGCACGCCCACTTCTACGTCAAATCCCCTGCCAATGTAAGTAAAACCGAACCTTTCCGTGTATTTTTCGGTAAGCCGGACACAAATTCCGCACTTAATACATTTTTGTGGTTCGTATATAATACTGGTATGGTTATTTACTTTTGTTATTCTTCTCCGCTCACTGGTTTTAAACCGTCTTTGGTCAGCCTGGTAATTGTCAGAATAAATCCGAAGTTTACAATCATCGATGGCCCGGCAATCGCATCGAAGGCAACGATTTGCTTCAGCAATAGCTTCTTCGGAAGAGAATCCACTATACCCTCCCCTTTCAGGATATATTCGTTTAGCAACAACCGATTCTTTTAGGTATTCCGGGAATTCATCACTAACAAGTTTGCCAAACCGGGAATTAAACATACGGGGTTCTCCTTTTACAGGTAATTTGTTCAAAAACTGCCAAACAGAAAAAGCGGCTTCTTTCCCCTGTCCTACCGAACGAACAGCCATTTTTGAAGTGCGTAAAGCATTGCCAATGGCAAAAACATTCTCTACTGATGTTTGATAAGTACTGCGATCAACAACAATCCCTTTAGCTGTAGCTTTCAATCCCAAATCAAATTTATCATCAATGGAACCTGACGCAACAACCACTGCATCATATTTTCGGCACATATCATTAAATGTTGCAGCAGTAATTTCCCTGCCCCCATGAAATTCGACACCTGTATTTAGAATTAATTGTATTTCTGCATCCAAAACTTCATGAGGTAAAATTTCACTATTTATGGCTGTCCGAAGCTGACCACCAGCATTCTCCGCCTTATCGAAAAGGATTACCTGAACTCCCCTCAGCCGCAGATAATATGCTGCTGCCAAACCAGCCGGACCGGCACCGATAACAACCACCTGGTGGCCTGTATTTTCTGTCGGGATAATTTTTCGTACAACACCTTCATCGCCTGAAAAACGTTTGAGCAGACAAATAGCAACGGGTTCATCCACAGTTCTGCGATGGCAGGCACCTTCACAAGGTGCGGGACAAATCCTCCCCAAAACAGCCGGCAATGCAATATCACGTTTTACCACTTCCAATGATTCATCAAATTTACCGGCAGCTATCAACCGGTTCATCAACGGGATATTCATATTTGCGGGGCAACCAATCTGACAAGGAGCT
>JBEPWX010000116.1:0-7981 GCA_041642235.1 Mariniphaga sp. | reverse complement strand
ATGGGCGATACATGAAGTCTTGCTCTCGGTGGAATATTAGCAGTTTTTTCAGTTATTATCCGGAAAGAAATTTTAATTCCACTTTTGTGCGGCATTTTTCTTATTGAAAATTTATCAGTAGTAATTCAGGTTGCCTGGTTTAAATATACCAAGCGAAAATATGGACAGGGACGTCGTGTGTTTTTAATGAGCCCTATCCATCATCACTATCAGATGAAAGGTCTTCATGAGTCAAAAATTGTTGCCCGTTTTTGGATTGTGGGTATTATGCTTGCAATATTAACTGTTGTAACCCTTAAGATTAGATAGATGAAAGAGAGAATCATCATATTGGGTGGAGGTGAAAGCGGTGTGGGTTCAGCTATACTGGCACAAAAAAATGGATATGAAGTATTGGTTTCCGATTCTGGTATTATAAAACAAAAATACAAAAAGGTACTTGCCGGTTACCATATTGACTTTGAAGAAGGCAGTCATTCAGAGGAGAAGGTTTTGCAGGCTGATTTTGTTATTAAAAGCCCCGGAATTCCTGAAACTATACCCATAGTCCAAAAATTAAAAGGAAAAGGATTACCGGTAATTTCTGAAATTGAATTCGCAGGCAGGTTTACTAATGCAAAAACAGTATGCATTACCGGCAGCAACGGAAAAACAACAACAACTTTATTGATCTACCATATACTTAAAAATACGGGTTTGAACGTTGGGCTGGCAGGAAACGTGGGAAAAAGTCTTGCCTGGCAGGTTGCTGAACAACAACATGATGTATATGTAATTGAATTAAGTAGCTTTCAACTAGATGGGATGTTTGACTTCCGGTCTGATGTTGCAATTTTGATGAATATTACTGCCGATCACTTGGATCGGTATGGTTATAATATTCAAGATTACATAAATTCTAAGTTTCGGATCATTCAAAATCAAACTGAAAACGATGTTTTTATTTATTGTGAGGATGATGAAAATATTCAAAAGGAATTATTCAAAAGAAGAATAATATCAGCTTGTTTCCCTTTTAGTTTAAAAGAACCGGATGGTCAGGGAGCAGGAATTTACAATGGAGAAATGATTATTAACTATAAACAAAAACAATTCAGCATGTCTATTCTGGATATTTCACTTCAGGGAAAACATAACATCTACAATTCAATGGCAGCAGGTATTGCAAGCATGGTTTTCGAAATAAAGAATGAGCAGCTTCGCGAGAGTTTGTCTGATTTTAAGGGGATTGAGCATCGGTTGGAAAAATTTTTAAAGGTTCACGGAATTGAATTTATCAACGATTCAAAGGCAACAAATGTGAATTCTACATGGTATGCTCTTGAGAGCATACCAAAATCAATTGTATGGATTGCCGGTGGGATTGACAAAGGAAATGATTATTCTATGCTCATGCCGTTAGTAACAGAAAAAGTAAAAGCCATTGTTTGTCTTGGTAAGGATAATACAAGGCTTCATGCTGCTTTTGATGGTGTTTTAAAAAATGTTGTTGATGCTTCAAACATGGAAGAAGCTGTGAAGGCAGCTTATTATCTTTCACGGAACGGTGATACCGTTTTGCTTTCACCTGCTTGTGCCAGTTTCGATTTATTTGATAATTATGAGGACCGGGGAAATCAATTTAAAGAACAGGTAAGAAATCTGTAATGAATGAGATTCAGACAAAAATATTTAAAGGAGACCGTGTAATCTGGATTGTATTGCTGTTGCTTTCGCTCCTTTCGCTGTTGATAGTTTACAGTTCTACAGGAGCATTGGCATACCGGCAGGCTTCCGGGAATACACTGCATTTTCTTATTCGGCAGGTTTTTTTTCTGGGAGCCGGAATTAGTCTGATGTTGGTAATGGTGAACTTTCTGTCGGTTAAGCTTTATGCGATTCTTGCCAATTTGTTAATTTATATAAGTATCGGGCTTTTGCTTGCAGCTGTTGCTATGAAATTTTCAGGAGTTTTGGCAGGCAGCGGGCGTACTCTTGATCTGGGCTTTGTTTCTTTTCAACCGGCAGAATTGGCGAAAATTGCTCTGATTATGTTTTCTGCAAAAGTGTTGGGGAAAAAACAGCAGTCAAAGGATGAGCTAAGAAAAGCTTTTCTGATAATTATGGCACATACAATCATCGTTTGTGGGTTGATTTTTCTAACAAACTTTTCTACTGCAGCATTATTATTTGCAACTATTTTCACCATGCTATTTGTAGGCCGTGTACCTTTTAAATATTTATTTCTTGTAATAGTGTTAGGAGTGGGAATGGTAGCTGCAACATATACTTTAGCAAAATATATACCCGCCTCCCCAACGCGGGTACATACTGTAAAAGGGCGAATAGACCGCTTTCTGTATGGGGATCCAAATTCTGAGAAAGGAATTACTCAGGCTGATTATGCCAAACTGGCTATTTATGAAGGTGGGATTTTAGGTAAAGGGCCTGGCCAGTCGGATGTGAGCAATTATATGGCTGCTGCATATAATGATTTTATTTTTGCAATTATTGTAGAGGAATATGGACTCATTTCAGGAATATTTGTGATGCTCCTGTATCTGATATTTTTCTTTCGAAGTGTGGTGATTGTGCGAAGGGCTACCCGAACATTTCCTGCTTTCCTGGTAACAGGGCTTTCAATGGTTCTTGTATTCCAGGCGATGATAAATATAGGTGTTTCAACAGGTGTTTTACCTGTTACAGGGCAACCTCTGCCATGGATAAGCCTGGGGGGAACCTCTCTTCTCTTTACTTCGGTTGCTTTTGGATGTGTTTTAAGTGTGAGTTATCAAAATCAGGTGAACCGTGAGATTCAAAAACCTCCGGTTCAGGTAAATGTACCAGACGAGGATTATGAAATAAATAAATAGTACATGCAGATTAAACGGGTAATTATAAGCGGAGGTGGCACCGGAGGGCATATTTTTCCTGCTCTGGCCATTGCAAATGAAATCAGAAACAGGTTTCCTGATGCTGATGTACTGTTTGTTGGTGCTTTAAATCGTATGGAGATGGAGCGGGTACCTGCTGCAGGTTATAAAATAATTGGACTTCCTGTGACAGGATTTCCCCGTAAGCCTGGAATTAAAATGCTATCTTTTGTAGTTGGTTTGTTAAAAAGCAACAGGCTGGCCAAGCGCATCATCCAGGAAACTAAACCACAAATAGCAATAGGGGTGGGAGGATTTGCCAGTGGACCATTATTGAGAGCTGCTGCAATGAAAGGAATTCCGACACTCATCCAGGAACAGAACTCGTATGCAGGAATTACTAATAAGCTGTTGGGAAAGAAAGCTAATGTGATATGTGTAGCTTATGATAAAATGGATCGCTATTTTTCTGCTGAGAAAATTGTTTATACCGGTAATCCGGTTAGGGAAAACATACTTAAAAAGTTAGGTAATAAAAAGGAAGCATTTCAGTTTTTTAGATTACAGGCCAGCAGAAAAGTGATTCTAATAATTGGAGGAAGTCTCGGCGCAAAATCCATAAATGAAGCTGTAATCCAAAACATTAAAGTTATTTCCGGGAGTAATGTGGAGGTAATTTGGCAGACAGGAGCTATTTATTATAAAGGAATTATGGAAAAATTAAAGGAAAATACTCCTTCAAACCTGCATATTCATGAATTTCTGACCCGCATGGATTTAGCCTATGCTGCTGCCGATGTCGTTATTTCCAGAGCAGGGGCAGGAACCATTTCGGAATTGTGCCTGATAGCAAAACCAGTAATTCTGGTTCCTTCCCCAAATGTTGCAGAGGATCATCAAACAAAAAATGCATTATCGCTGCAGGAGAAAAATGCTGCAATTATGATTCCTGACTATGAAATTAAAGAAAAATTAATTCCAGAAGCTCTTCGATTGATTAATTCACCTGAAGAATGTGTGGAGTTATCGATTAATATAAAAAAACTTGCAAAGCCAAAGGCAACACAACATATTGTTGATGAAATTGAAAAATTAATTAATCAATGAATAACCTTCAAAATATAAAGAATGTTTTTTTCCTTGGTATAGGAGGAATAGGAATGAGTGCACTTGCTCGTTATTTTAAATTTGCAGGCAGAAATGTTTCAGGATATGACCGCACCCGGACCCATCTCACAGATGCCTTACAGTCGGAAGGGATTGATGTGCATTTTGATGATGACATTAGGAATATCCCTTCAAAATGGAATCCTGCAGAAACACTTGCAGTATTTACACCAGCGTTGCCATACGAGCATAAAGAGCTGTCATGGTTCAGGGATAAAACTATGGGACTACTTAAAAGGGCTAAGGTCCTCGGAATGATTTGCAATGAAAAAAATTGTATTGCGGTTGCCGGTACTCATGGAAAAACAACTGTTAGTACTATGATAGCTGTCATTTTGGGAAATTCCAAACAAGGCTGCGAAGCTTTTTTGGGTGGTATTTCAAAGAATATCGGGAGCAATCTATTGTTGTCTAACAAAGATTCATCCTGGATTATTGCTGAAGCAGATGAATATGATCGATCCTTTTTACATCTTCTGCCTCAGTTGGCATTGGTTACTTCACTCGATGCTGACCATCTTGATATATATGGCAATAAAGCTAAAATTGAAGAATCATTTGAAAAATTCATATCTCAAATAAAACCTGGTGGTAAGCTGGTAATAAAAAAGGGTGTGGATTTGAATACAAATAAAACCACCGCTGAGGTATTTACCTATGCTTTAGCAGAAAATGCTGATTTTAATACGGTAAACCTCCAGCTTCAGGAATATGGCGGGTATTATACATTCGATTTAAAAACTCCGGATGGTATAATAGCAAATTGCAGGTTAAATTATCCGGGACTGATAAATGTCGAGAATGCTGTGGGGGCTTCTGCACTTGCATTTTTTGCAGGTGCAACTGCCAATGAAATTAAAGAAGGTCTTAACGATTACAAGGGTGTTGTACGGCGGTTTGATATAAAATTTAGGACTAATTCACAGATCTATATCGATGATTATGCCCATCATCCGGCTGAATTGGAAGCAATAATTACATCAGTTAAAGCTCTATATCCTAATAGGAAAATTACAGGTATATTCCAACCGCATCTATATACCCGTACACGTGATTTTGCTGAGGAATTTGCTGCCAGTCTTGATCTGCTTGATGAAGCTTTCCTGGTACCGCTTTATCCTGCAAGAGAAGAGCCTATAGCAGGAGTTTCCTCTGAACTTATATTCAGCAAAATGAAATCTTCAAATAAGTATCTTGTAGAAAAAAGTAAAGTTGCAGGATTGCTGAAAGAACATTTTACAGAGGTAGTACTAACAATGGGTGCAGGAGATATTGATGGAATTGCTGAAGAAATTATGGACATCTTAAAAGATAAAAAATAAAATGTGGCGAAAAATCTTCATATTGGCTGGTTCTGTTTTTCTGATTGCATTTTTTGCAGGAACTTTGACATTTGCTGCTCGCGAAAGTAGAGGTATTACTTGCCGGGATGTTCAGATTCAGCTCAAGGAGAATGAAATGATTCGAATTAGCAAGGAAGAAATTGCCCGCCTGGTTCATACTGCCGATAAAAAATTAATTGGAAAAGAACTGAGACATATAAATGCAGATAGAATTGAAAAGGAGGTTGAGAAACACCGGGCTATTGAAAATGCTGAAGTTTTTAAGATAATAGCCACCGACAGCTCTTCATACAGTGGAATAATAGGTGTCAGGATAAAACATCGGGAACCAGTAGTTCGGGTAATGTCGGCAAACGAAAAGTATTATCTCGATGAAACGGGAGAAAAAATTCCTGTTTCATCAAGTTATACTGCCAATGTCCTGGTGGCTACAGGTGATTTCTCAGAAGAGTTTGCACGCATTGAATTACTTCCTTTTGTGCTTTTTCTGAATGCAAATCCTTTTTGGAATGCACAAATTGAACAGGTACATATCGATTCAGATGGAGGAATAATCTTATCTCCACTTGTAGGTGATCAAATTATTGAACTGGGGTCATTGAAAAATTATGCTGAAAAATTGCGGAATTTAAAAGCATTTTATGAACAGGTTTTGGCACACAATAACTGGGAAAAATATCAGTGGATTAGTTTAAAATATAAGAATCAGGTAATTGCGAAAAAAAGATAATAATGGCGTCAAAAACAAATTTTTCGGTAGTTGTTGATATCGGCACTTCAAAGTTAGCCGCATTTGCCGGGGCAAAAAACGAAGATGCTAAAATAGAAATATTGGGAATGGCAAAAGTTCCTGCCAGGGGTATAAAACGAGGGACAGTATTAAATATCGATGAAGCGGCAGATTCTTTAACAAAGTTGATAAATGAACTTGAGAAGCAGACAGGAGAGGAGATTTTAAAAGTTAATCTCGCTTATGCAGCGCAGCCGATGAAAATAATTGAGTTTAAGTCAGAACGATTAACTTCCGGAGAAGGTATTGTTACTCAGGCTGATGTGGATGAGCTTGTGAAGGAGGCTCAGAATGTCCAGGTAGATGCCGGTTTTAAGATATTACACATCATCCCGCAACAATATATAATCGATGGAGAAGTATCAGATCTGACACCTGTAGGAATTACCGGCCGTAAAATAGAAGCTGCCTTTAAAGTGATTTCTGTTCCTGAAATTTATCTTGTGAATTTTGGAAGAATGATGGAAAAGGCCGGTCTGGAACTTGGAGAAATAATATTTGCACCAATTGCAACCGGAGAGATAGTTTTAACCGATGAGGAAAAAGAGATGGGTGCAGTAATGGTTGATATTGGGGCAGGAACAACCAAATTATCTGTTTATCTTGAAGGAACAATGATTCATACTGCGGTAATTCCCTTCGGAGGGGATGTGGTAACACGTGATATAAAAGAAGGTTGTTCCATTTTGCTAAAATGGGCCGAACAATTAAAGGTGCAATATGGTCAGGCATTAGGGGATTTTACCGATGAAAGAAAAGTAGTTACAATTCCCGGTCATAGTGGCTGGGAGCCAAAAGAAATATCATTTAAAAGCCTTGCCTTTATAATTCAGGCACGCATGGAGGAGATTATTGACAGCGTAAACTTCCAGATTGAAAAAACTGGCATTGCTGATCAATTAGGTTTAGGTATTGTACTTACCGGAGGAACTTCTAATTTGAGTAATCTGGTTTCGCTGGTAAAATTCAGGACAGGAATGGATGCACGGCTGGGTCATCCGGCGTTTAAACCGGTAAATATGCCGAAAGATTTTGAAAGTACAAGTTATCTTACTGCACTTGGATTGCTTGTTCTAACGCTCGAGAATACCCAGGCTACACCTAAAACTTCGAAAAAAAAGAAGAAAAAGAAAAAAGAAGGCGGGTTTTCCCCCTGGTTTAAAAATGTGGTTCAGGGGGTATTGGATTATGTAGATGATGATGAAGACGTTGCCTTTAAATAAAAATATTTCATTATGGCTGAATTATTAGATTTTCAATTTCCAAAATCTTCATCTTCAATAATAAAGGTGATTGGCGTTGGCGGAGGAGGGTGTAACGCTGTCAGTCATATGTTTGAAGAAGGAATTGCAGGTGTCGATTTTATTATTTGTAACACCGATGCCCAGGCAATGGAAAATAGTCCTGTACCTGTAAAAATTCAATTGGGAGTAACACTTACAGAGGGACGAGGTGCGGGCAATATGCCCCAGATGGGGGAAGAGGCAGCAAGGGAGAATTATGAGGATCTTAAAAAGGTTTTGAAGGGCAATACAAAAATGCTTTTTATTGCTGCCGGTATGGGAGGAGGTACTGGTACAGGTGCCGCTCCTGTAATTGCCAGTCTGGCACGTGAACTTGATATTTTAACGATAGCTGTAGTTACTGTTCCTTCTCCTGCTGAAGGAAAAAAGCGGTTTGGGCAGGCAATGGAAGGAATTAATAAACTGGGACAATATGTCGACAGCATGTTGGTTGTAAGCAATCAACGATTGCATAGCATCTTTGGCGATTTGCCTGCGCGACAGGCTTTTAAAATGGCCGATAGTATTGTGGGGACAGCAGTAAAG
>JBEPWX010000115.1:640-8023 GCA_041642235.1 Mariniphaga sp. | reverse complement strand
ATATAACCAATCAAAAGGCAGTTGAAAAAATTGCACAATTCAAAGGTATTAAAATTGAAAAGGCAAACTTTTCATTTATCTGCAGCGATTTAAGTCATATTGCAGAATATACCAAACCTATTTCCAGCACAGTTTTTAAGCTAATGAAAAAAAATCTACCAGGGCCATTTACATTTATACTCGACGCCAGCAATAATGTACCCAGGTATTTTAAAGGGAAAAAGAAAACTGTAGGAATTCGTGTTCCCGACAATAACATTATCCGTGACATTGTTTATGAATTAGGAAATCCAATTCTTTCCACTTCAATCCGTGACGATGATGAAATACTTGAATACACTACTGATCCGGAACTGATTTATGAAAAATATCAGGATTTTGCAGATATTGTAATCGACGGAGGCTACGGGGAGCTAGTTCCTTCAACAGTTATCGATTTTACAGGTAACAACTTTGAAATTTTAAGAGAAGGAAAGGGGGAATTAGAATATTAGATAATCAGAATACTATTCTCTCCAAAAAGAAGGAGAGAATATTACCAGCACAGTAAATAACTCCAACCGGCCCAATAGCATTAAAAATGATAAAAACCATTTACCCAATGGTTTGACATGTATAAATGTTTCTGCCGGACCAACATTTCCCAGACCCGGTCCTATATTGCCCAAACTTGTTGCAACAGCTCCCATCGCTGATTCCATATCAGGTTCCATTATTGAAAATATAACTGTACTGACAGCAAAAATGGCAAAATAAAACATAAAAAATGCCAATACATTGGTAATGATTTTGGAATCAACTGAGGTATTATTAAACTTTACAGGAATAACTGCCTGCGGGTGCACCATTCGCCTAAGTTCATAATAACTGTTTTTCAGGAGCAATACTATACGCATGATTTTAATACCTCCTCCGGTAGAACCTGCCGAACCGCCAAAAAAGAAAAGTGCAAAAATTAAAAAGTACAATACAGGTTCCCATGTCAAATAATCAGTTGTTGCATACCCCGTGGTTGTAATGATGGAGACTACCTGGAAAAGAGAATATCTAAATGCCTGCTCTGCTTTAACATGTGAGGTGATTATCAGACCACCAAAAATTACAATTGTAAAGATCAGAATAAACAGAATATAATATTTAAATTCTTCATCCTTTACTACTCGTGCAAATTTCCCTTTAATTGCCATATAAGAAAGAGTAAAATTGGTCCCTGCCAAAATCATAAAAACCACAATAATGTATTGTATTGCAGGTGATGACCAATGAGCAATACTCGCCTGTTTGGTTGAAAAGCCACCTGTTGCCATCGTAGTAAATGAATGACAGATTGCATCAAATAAATCCATGCCTGCCAACCAAAGCAACAAAGCCTCTGTAACTGTAAATATTAGATAAATGCTCCACAATGTTTTGGCAGTTTGCCGAATCCTTGGACTAATCCTGTCGGGTGTTGGTCCGGGAACTTCTGCCATGAACAATTGCATACCCCCAATGCCAAACACCGGTAATATAGCCAGCGATAATACAATAATACCCATTCCTCCCAACCATTGAGAAATGCTTCGCCAAAAAAGAATACCATGAGGAAGAGATTCAATATCGGTAACCACAGAAGATCCTGTAGTTGTAAATCCGGATATTGTTTCAAAAAAAGCATTTGTGAAATCTGGTATAGCCCCGCTAATCATGTAGGGTAAACTCCCAAATAAGGAAAATACTACCCAAACCGATGAAACAATTATATAACCTTCATGACGGCCGATATCGGGAAGGACATTTCGCGTAATATATATAATAAATCCTCCAAGTGATAAGTTAATGCCCGAAGAAATTAAAAATGCTGTTTTATCATATTCCTGATAAAGCAATGAAACAAATAAAGCCAAAAGCATGGCCACACCTTCAACAAAAAGTAAAAATCCCAATACCCTGAAGATGATTCTGAAGTTCATTAGTATTACAGGACTGGTTATTTAAAGAATTTTTCTAATTTCCTGATTCCTGAAGGAAGTGTAAAAACCACCACTTTATCCCCTTCTTTAATCTGGGTATTTCCATTGGCAATATATCCCTCTTCCCCTCTGATAATTCCTCCAATTTTTGCCTCCTCTGGAAAACTAAGGTCTTTTATTGGTTTTTGTATAATTTTTGCATCGGCCTTGGCAATAAATTCAAAAACCTCTGCATCAGAAGCAGTCAGGCATTTTACTTTCGAAATTGCTGCATTAAGTGTAAAGCGGTAAATGTAACTTGCGGCTATAAGCTTTTTATTTACAATGCTTCCAATATTCATATTTTCAGCCAATCCCATAAAAGCCAGATTCTCAACCTCTGCAATAGTCCTTCTTACACCCAAAGTTTTTGCAAGGTGGCAACCCAGAATATTGGTTTCTGAATTTCCTGTAGTAGCCACCACAGCATCCATTTTCTCCAGACCTTCGTCTTTTAATAATTTAAGATTTCTGCAATCGCCGTTTATCACCAGTGCATTACCATATTTACCGGCAACCTGTTCACATTTCTCTACGCTTTCTTCAATAACTTTGATCCGGTATTGATCACCCAGTTTTTCAATGGCCTTCTGTGCAATACGACTGCCACCCAGGAACATTATATTTTTTACTTCAAACAATTTTTTTGCAGTAAGCTCAAAAACACGTTGTTGTTCCATTCGGCTGGTAATAAAAAACACAACGTCTCCATTTATCAGGTAATCGTTCCCATTCGGAATAATAGTTCTGCTTTCCCGATTGATAGCTACTACCAAAATCTGCTCGTTTTCCAGAGCAAGCTGTTCGAATGGAATGTTTAAAATAGGTGCATCTTCTCTTACTTTAATTCCCATGAGTAATAGCTTACCGCCTGAGAATTCTATTAATTGTCGAGTTCCCGTTTGCTTTAAAGATGCAACTATTTCTTTTGCTGCCAGACTTTCAGGATAGATTAACTCATGAATGCCTAAATTATTAAGCTTAGACCGATAGCGGGGCATTAGATATTCTGAATTATTAATTCGTGCGATAGTACGGGCTACCCCAAGATAAGAAGCCATAGAACAAGCCAGCACATTCCGTTCTTCCGATGGTGTAACGGCAATGAAAAGATCTGCCTTAGCCAGTCCGGTTTGTTTCAAATCCTGGAAAGAATGAGCCGAACCGGCTATTGTCATTAAATCAACTTCCCCATTAATTTTAAAAAGTTTCTCAGGAGAATCATCAAGAAGTACTATATCATGATCTTCATTACTCAACATACGGGCCAGATGAGTTCCAACTTCTCCAGCACCTGCAATTACAACTTTCATTTCCTTCGAACATTTAATTTTTAATTCAGTGCAAAGTAAAGTATATCCGATTAAATAATCAGCATATAACATCTTAAATCAGATGAAAGCCCGATGTATTTTACATTGATCATACAAATAGTTACCACTTTTTTCTGTAGGCTCCTTTTTTACTCAAATTATAAACATTTAAAGAATGATCATTATTAGTGAAAGTATCACGTAATATTATTTCTGCCTGAAATAATTTATTCTCTTTATTTTCTGCTTCCATAGTTCCAACAACAATATCCGGAATAAAAGGGCTATCTATCTGCCTGCTTCTGGTATGAAAATGGACAATCTTCCCATCAAAACTGATGAGCCCTTTATTACAATAGAGGATTGCATCACTATAATACTGACTACATGTTAGATAAACAGGTGGGTTAATCCGCAATCCTTTAACTGTGTTGGCAATCACATTATGCACATGATCTGTTTTTTTTATTTCCTCTTCCGAAACAATATAATTCTTTTTGCCCGAAATAAGATGCAACACGTATTGACCGGGATAATTATAAACTATAATCTCACTACGAAACAAACAGATTGCATGAATTCCGAGCGAAGTGGTTAAGTATAAAAGAAAAAAAAATAAAATGCCCTTCAGGTACTTGACTTTCGGAAACTGGACAAAGAAAAAAAATGACAATAATACTGCCGATATAAATGTTAGTTCCATTCCGGAAAAATGAAGATTTACTACAGAATGTGGCAATTGTTCTATCCATTCCAGAAAATTTATTAATAATTTCAGAATATATCCTGTTATGCCGGAAATAAATCCTGCAAAATAAGATGTCCAGCTAAATGCAAGCAGGACAATTCCTAATGGAATTAAAATAGTTACTGCCGGCAATACTATCATACTTGAAATCCAGAAGTATACGGGAAACTGCTGAAAATAAAACACCGCAACAGGAAAAATAGATAATTGTGCTGCGACAGAAACCGTGAAAAGTCTCCAAAAATATCTTGCTAATTTATATCTGAAATAAATAAGTTTTGTGAACCTGGGCTGAAAAAACACAATTCCAAAAACAGCTAAATAAGAAAGCTGAAAACCCGCATCAAATAGATTATTTGGGTTAAACAATAGTAGGAAAAAAGCCGAGGCAGCCAATGTATTGTATATATTCACCTGTCTCTTTAGACTTCTTCCAATTACCACGAATGTAAACATTGTGGCAGCCCTTTTTACAGAAGGTGATAATCCAGTAACAAATGCAAATCCCCATAGAAAAAATAGTATCAGAATAATAAAAACAATTTTTCCAACACCCGGCTGATTTAAAAATCCAAAAACACAGGATAAAATGAGAAACAAAATTCCTACATGAAGACCTGAAACAGCAAGAACATGCATGGCTCCTGCTGAGGTAAATACGCTTTTAGTATCCGGATCCAAACCCCTCTTATAACCTAATGTCAATGCAGAAATTACATCTATTTCCCTGTCAACCCATTTTTGCTGAGCGAAAATATTGAGTAATTTTAATCTTACCTTTTCCGCCAAAACCGAAAGGCTGAAAATTGAAAGCTGATCGGATGGATACCAGGAGCCTGAAGAAAGATAGACCTGTCTGTAAATCTTTTTTTTTGAAAGATAATTTTTATAATCAAATTCATAAGGATTATTGTTATTCCTGATTGGCTTAGGTGTTTGATTAAAAAAAAGCATTTGTCCTGGTTTGATCTCTTTTATTGCATCATTTTTCTCAAAATAAACCATAACCATTTCTTCCGTCGGTATTATGGAATCTTTTTCGATAAAACCATGAATCTTTAAAACAGATTGATATGAGTTTTGCTTTTCCTGCATTATTTCCTGAACCGATGCAATAAATTTTCCATTATTGAAAAATTCGGGCTTTTGATTGTAATTTTGATACAATAAAATACCAGTTCCGATAAAAAACAGATTCACAACAACACCAAAATATGTTGTCAATGCATAACTATAGCAGGAATTAATCCATAGAAGCAAACCGGCAAACAAAATCAAACAGCCAAATAAAACAAAAGGATTCACAAAAATTATGGAACCGGTTAAAATACCAGAAGATAAAGCCACAGCAAATCGCAGGAATGGTACCTTATGAACAGTCTTTTCCAAACTTATTTTGAAGTTTATGTTAGGATTAGTAACAAAAACGGAAAAAGATGGAAAAGGTTACATTGATTTTACGGGAAGTTTAATACGATAATGGGGTTGCACCTTCCCTGTTGCAATATTTTTGAGCTTACTTTTTAATAACCGCTTACGAAGTGGAGAAAGATAATCGATAAATAAAACACCTTCAAGATGATCGTATTCATGCTGAATAACTCTGCCGGCAAATCCACTAAAAACTTCTTCGTGAAGCTCAAAATTTTCATCAAAATATTTTATCCTAACTTCATCGGGTCGCTTCACGTCCTCTCTAATTTCAGGCAAACTTAAGCATCCTTCATTCATTATCCATTCCTCACCTGAGGTAGAAATTATTTCAGGATTGATAAAAACTTTTTTGAAATTTATTAAGTCAGGCTCTTCCTCTGCCCCCGAAGTTGCATCTACCACAAATATGCGAATTAATAGTCCTACCTGCGGTGCAGCTAAACCTACTCCATCAGATTCATACATAGTTTCCCACATATTTTCTATTATTTCTGACAGTCCTTCAAAATCTTTACTAATTGGCTTTGCTTTTTTCCGCAATAACTGGTCTCCATATACAGTAACCGGATATATCATAGTTTTTCTCCTGACTTTACTAAAAATTTTATTATTACTAAAACGTTACATTTTATAGCGTTTTTGCTCCATGTAACTTTGTAATAAGATAGTAGCACTAATGGCATCAACCAATTCTTTATTTCGTCGTGCCATTTTCTTCACTCCTCCTTCAATCATTGTTCTGGCTGCCATTTTTGATGTAAATCGTTCATCAAAAATCTCAAGCCTGATATCAGGAAACCTTTCCCTGAATTTTTTCAAAAAAGGATTAACATATACAACAGCCTCTGAAGCAGTGTTGTTCATTTGTAAGGGATATCCAACTACCACTTCATCAACCTGCTCATTCTTAATGTAGGTCTGAAGATATTCCCAAAGAGAATGTGAAGCAACAGTTGCCAGTTTACCGGCAATAATTCTACCCGGATCAGAGACTGCCAAACCTACCCTTTTTCTCCCGTAATCGATCGCCAAAATCCTTCCCATTAATTCCTTTCTAAGAAAATGCAAAATTAGAGAGAATATGTGAAAAATAAAAGGTCGTGGATAAGCAATGAACTCACCATTATAAGTTTTACATTTTTTCACATTTAGAACTTTCCTTTGTTCTCCTTATTTCATAATATCGTACTAAGAATTTAATCGTATTATAACCGAAAATTAAAATCAGAAATACGATTTACTCAAATTCCCTTCATCATGCTTTTGATCGTTCTGGCTTATATATTTCCTGCAAGTTTTCAACGGCAGGAGAGAAAAATTTCCTTAATAAAAGCTATACCAACACTGCTGTAGGGGCAGCTTTTCTATTCATGCAAAAAAAATAAGAAACCAGGTTTTATCTTTTGAAACTTTGAAAACATATGAAAATTAAGGTACATCATCTCCTAACTAAACTCAACGTAAAGTCAATATTAACTCAACATAAATTCGATTAAAATTAAATTTATATTGAGTTTATACTGAATTTGCATTGAATTTATATTGAATTAGCACTGTAGCAGGTTAGATTAGATTCTTCATTTTAACATTGCAGGAACTAGAAAAATTGTCAGAATCAAAAAATATCTTTATGTGAGAAAAAAGAAATTTTCCAAAAAAATAGTCGATAAATTCCAACAGTGATAAATGTAGCAATGGCAGTAAATACAGGGAATATTTATTATTTATAACAATTATTAGTATTCAAAATTACACTAATTATGAAATAAAACTTCTTTTTATTCTCAACCATTAGTGTCCGGTAAAAAATTTAATTAATCCGGGTAGTACTTTTTTCAGTACCACCCGGAATGTCTACTTTTGAGTTACGACACAAAAAAGTAAGACATGGGTAAAA
>JBEPWX010000115.1:0-630 GCA_041642235.1 Mariniphaga sp. | reverse complement strand
ACATTGCATTACATATTATGAGCATAAATCTAAAGCGCGACCAGATGCCTCCTGAACAGGCCGAAAATTGGGTTCTTAATATTCATGAAGAAGAAAAACTCACTTTTAATTTACACGTGCCCGAAATCATTTTGCAGAAGGAAACTTACAAAAATCTGGCTGGCGAAAATGAAAACAGGCTAAGGATATATTTGGGATTGGAAGCAGAAAGAAATCAAGGCAAATATGTATTATGCGCCTATGCGGTTTCCTCATTTCTACTTGGAAGTGGTGAAGTTTTCAGAGATTATGAAAATCCGGTTGTTAAGCTTGAAAAGGAGAATAAAAATTTTTCTTCAAAGACTGCTGAGGTCATAGAAAATATAAAGCGTTATCAGCAGTGGCGAACAGGTGAACTGGATGCTGAAAATGAATGGGCAAGATTTCGCAAATTCATTTATCCCAAAGCTTATTTATTAAGCAAATTCGAATTGCACGAAATTTTCAATATACAAAACAAAGCCGAAGCACAGATTTGTTTTGGAATTTCAAAGTCAATGAATGCCCTTATTTACCCGGAGGTAAAAAATACCCGGGAGCCAAAAGATCAATCATTGGTTTTTGACTTCTGTGATCCCTGTCCCCCTGGTT
>JBEPWX010000114.1:0-8066 GCA_041642235.1 Mariniphaga sp. | reverse complement strand
TTGTATACGTTTACCAATTATTCAGGACAGGATCCTGAAATAGGGCAAAATGCTTCTGACCCATTCTGGATGGGAGTTGATAATGCACGAACACCACCACCAAAAGTATTTACCTTTAGTTTAGCATTAGGATTTTAAAAAAAATAAAAATATGAAACATAGAATAAAATATTTATCGTTAATATTTGTGATGCTGGTTCAATTTTCATGCAACACCGACGACTGGCTGGAACTTCTTCCTCCCAGCGGGTTGATTAAAGAGGAATTCTGGCAGTCGAAAGAAGATGTTGAAGCAGTATTGATGGCATCTTATGAATCCTTTGCTTCTATGGACCGTTCTCTTTTTCTGTATGGTGAGCTCAGAGCTGATTTATTGGAGCGTGGCCCTAATCAGAATTCAAGGGAGCAGAATATTATGGAAAATAATATCTATCCGGATAACAGTTTTGTAAATTGGGACGGTTTTTACGAGATTATAAATTATTGCAACGAAGTTATAAAAAATGCACCGCTTGTTCAGGAAATAGATAATACATTCACCGATTTTCAAAGGCAAAGTTATCTGGCGGAAGCGTATTTTCTCAGAAGCCTGAGTTATTTTTACCTGGTTCGCATTTATCATGAGGTTCCTTTAATTCTTGGACCTTCTGATAGTGATAATGTAGATTTTTATGTGCCTAAGTCATCAGAAGATGTTGTTTTAGATCAAATTGTAAGTGATTTAAAGGAATATCGTGCTTTTGCTCCTTCGGGCAGTTTTATAACTGTTGAGGAAAATAAAGGCAGGGCATCGAAAACTGCATACGACGCACTTTTGGCTGATATTGCCTTATGGCGGTTTCAATATGAGGAGGTTTTGGAACATATAGCCAATATTGAGCAGGTTGAAGAATTAGATTTGGTGCCACCCGGCAAATGGTTTGAAATATTTTATCCTGGAAATTCATTGGAAGGTATTTTTGAATTTCAATTTGACGGCGATCGAAATCAAAATAATGGAACATATGGTTTAATGCACCGAAACAGCCGGCAGTATTTGCCAAGTCAAAAAGCCCTGGAAATGTTTGCGCATGAATTTTCCTTTGAGTTAATCAGAGGTGAAGATGCTACCATTGCCAAGCTTGGCGAAAACAACTATATTATCTGGAAGTATGTAGGACGTGCTCCTGATGGACAATCTTTCCGCTCAGGCGCAGATCAATACAGCGCCAACTGGATTGTTTATCGTTATGCCGACATTTTACTTATGAAGGCTGAAGCATTATCACAACTGGAGCGCTATACAGAAGCACTTCGGATTATCAATGAAGAAATACGGGAAAGAGCAAATGTACCGAGTATAACAGTTGCATTCACACCGGTGGCATTTGAAGATGCTATTCTTGAAGAAAGAGCCCTGGAGCTGGCTTATGAAGGAAAACGGTGGTTTGATCTATTGAGGATGGGACGAAGGGACAATTATGCCCGGAAAAGTAAACTCATTGAGATTATTGTTGCCAATGCACCGTCTACTCAGAAAAGGGTACTTGCTGCCAAGCTTTCCAATCCTTTGGGATGGTACCTCCCGATATACAATACGGAGATAGAAAGGAATATTAACCTTGATCAAAATCCTTATTATGATTTTTAGTATGAAAAAAATAGCCTATATATTACTGATATTTATTGTGGGCATTGGCTTTTCCTGCCAGGATGAAGAACGAATTGCCATTTTCGAAGATACATTCCAGCTCACAATTATGGATTACCTGGAATTAAATGAGGACACGTTCTCTCATTTTATAGAAATTATTGAAAAAGGAAATCTGAAACATACCCTTAGCGCCTATAATCCTGAGGGGAATGGATATACTGTATTTGCTCCGGATAATAATGCTATTGAACAGCTTATAAATGAAAGCAGTCAGTTTTCAAGTTTAAGTGATATTACGGATAATCCGGATGTTGCCGCTGCCTTTTGTCGCTATCATGTAGTTAATTTGAAAGTGCGTTCCAATGATTTTCCTTTCGGAGCGTTCTCAGAACCTACCCTTTCGGGAGATTATCTGATTGTCAGTTTTATAATTGAGCCGGATACAGCATATTATAAAATTAATAACCAGGCGCCTGTTACTACCGCTAATATTGAAACTTCCAATGGTTTTGTTCACATGCTAAGCAGGGCGTTGGAGCCGGTTACTTTTACCAGCTACAGTTTACTTGATCAAAATCCTAGTGTTTCCATATTTAAAGAAGCTGTTGATATTACCGGTTGGCGGGATTCAATTAATTTTAATCTTAAAACAGAGGAGAACAGACTGGCTGTTACTGTTTTGGCTGAACCTGATTCTATTTACCAGAAAGCCGGGATCAATTCGCTTGATGATCTGATTTCTGAAATTAGTCCTGATAATTCTGATTATAGTAATCCTTCGAATCCGTTGTATAATTATATTGCTTATCACTTTTTATCGGGTAATTATTATATTGATGATTTCATTAACAGTAACAGCAACTACAATACATATTCAGAAATTCCCATACGAATTGACGGGCGGGGACTTGACATTGCTATAAATCCCGGGAAAGAGAATTTTGACACACTTGTTTCTCAGGGGGATACAACCATAGTCAACTTTATAAAAATTATATACGACCAAAGTAATGTTGTTTCGCAGAGTGGTCCTATTCATTATATCGATCAGGTAATGAAGCAATATTCACCTACGCGTGCAACAGCTTATTACCAGTTTCGTGAGGAACCCGTTTTAAATAGCTACTACCAGGAAAAGGGTGAATTTTTAATTGAAGAAGGGTCTTTAAACAGAATAACCTGGTCGGGAGCTGATCTGTTTTATGTTGCTGGTGAAGCAGGGACTTCCAATGCATCTAATCTGGATTATTTAATGCTAAATGGTGATTTTGTTATTAACTATAGGATACCAAGGCTGGTTCAGGGAAGATACAGGGTTTTTCTAAGAGCTGAATCATTTAATGCAGCAAATGCCGTGGTTGAAGTTTTGGTGGATAGAAAAAAAGTTGGAGGTATGGTTGATTTATCTCTGGGTAGTTCCCCAACCAGTCCGTTCAGGAACATTGAACTTGGAACCATAGAATTCGGCAGATATGCTGAACATGATATTGAAATACGTTCATTAATACCTGGCCAGTTTTTGTGGGATTATATTCAGTTTCAACCATATTAATAAATCTTTAGTAAAATGAAGTTCAAATCATATTTAATTATATCATTAGCCATCCTGTTTTTTACTTCTTGTGAACAGGACTGGGAGGATCATTATGATGTTATTCCGGCTACAGTGGATGAAAATGTCTGGAATGCGATGCAACAAGATCCTCAAATTTCTGAATTCGTTCAGATTTTAAAAGATTTTCAATACGATACGCTATTTATCAGGGATAATTCCTATACCATATTTGTTCCAACGAACGATGCTGTTGCACAGTTCAGAAATGAAAATTCGTTTGACAGTTTGCTTGTTGAATATCATATATCTACTCATTTTATTCAATCAAGTAATATTATTGATACCCGGCAGATTCAGACTCTTGCTACAAAGTTTGCTTTTTTTCAACGATTTGGAACTCAGTTGAAACTTGATGATATAGCTATTCTCGCGGAGAGTCCTTTATACAAAAATGGGAAATACTATTTGCTGGAACAAGTCGCCAAACCGTTACCAAATCTTTACGAGTATTTTGCGTTCACCAATCCGATATTAAAAAAATACATCGACAGTAAAGATTCTATTGTTCTAGACAGGGAAAGGAGTAAGCCTATAGGATATGATCCAGAAGGAAATACGGTATTCGATTCGGTAATTATTGATTACAATAAATTTGAAGAGGAATTTTTTCCGGTAAGTAAAGAATTTCGTAATCAAACCGCGACAATAGTTTTTCCTAAAAAGGAGGATTATGAAGCAGCTCTGACCGAGATGGCCCAGAATATGAATATTGCAGGATACAACGATTACAACGATATCCCTGAGGACTGGCAACATGATGTACTGGTTCCTCACTTACTGGAACAGGGTGTTTTTGAAAACCTGCTTGAACCGGAAGATTTTCTTCCACGATCAGCTAGAGATACAACTAAGCTTAGGAATATACTTGGTGACAGTATCTGGATTTTTTATGAGCCTGTTGATAAAGTGCTTACCAGTAACGGATATGCTTATAACTACAAGGATTATCAGGTTCCTGATTCACTTCATTCCGGGTCAAATGTTTTTGAAGCTGAATGGCTGCTAAATGAAACAGGTATCAACCGGTATGCCTGGATTAGAAATGATATGGTGAAAAGTGATCAGTATTTTGCGCCTCTTCAGGAATATATCAGTTCAGCCTCAAATGATACCATTGTAAGGGTATTATTCCCTAAAGGATATAGTGGTAATTTTTCTTTGGAATTTACAACCAAAAAAATGTTCCCAAGAGAATATGTAATGATTGTACAAACCCATATGAATATCGGGGGTGTATATGAGATTTATGTAAATGATGAGCTCTTAAGAACATTTGATTACTACGATTTTACCCGGTACAGACAAATTATGCCCAGTGTAGTTCCGGGTAAAAGATATTTGCCTATGGGTAATTTCAACAAATTTGATTTGTATGTAAATAACATAGATAAATACGACAGGGCCAAAATTCAGTTTAAGTATAAAAGTCCTGGTTTTGTGCCTAATAACGGATTGGTAATCGATTATATAGATTTTGTACCTGCATCAAGTTTTTAAATAATAATGGATACAAAAAATAAAATATTGTACAGGAAGACAAGCGGGAAGTACTTTTCAAGTAGCTTCTTTTTAAACCGGTTTAAGAGGTTTAATTTAAGAGAAATCATTAATACAAGAACAACTCAATCAATAGAAAGGGGAGTTTTATTACATATAGCTGACCTACCTATGACTAAAAATTTGCCTGACATGTATAATTTAATAAAATTTAATAAAATTAAACGTATTGTCCTATTAACTGCCATATTTGTATTTGGGTATACTGTCCTTTTTGCTCAAGCTCAGGATTCTGTAAAAATCAGTGGAGTGATAGTCAATGGGGCTAATGAACCTGTTTCTAATGTTTCAGTGGCCGTTGAGGGGTCGTTTGATTTACCTGCGGTTACCGACGAGGACGGAAAGTTCGAGGTTATTGCCGGTTCAGAATTTGATTGGTTAAATGTAGAACCATCAAGTACGTATAAACCCAAGAGGATTTTCCTGAATAACCGTACCAGTTTAAAAATATATCTGACGCGACAGGATGTTGCCTCCGGGGAAGATGAAATAAATATTTTAGCTCAACCTACCTTAAAGCGGAATATAGTTTCCTCATTATCGACTGTAAATACAGAAAACATCGAACAATATACCGAATTGACGGTTGATCAGTATTTACAGGGTAAAGCTCCCGGGTTACAAGTGGTAAACCGCTCGGGAGATCCAGGAAGCGGGGCTTTTTTATTATTGCGTGGTATAAACTCTTTAAATGCCTCGAATCAACCTCTTTTTATTGTCGACGGAATACCGGTAATGGCTAAAAATGTGTTTGGTTCCAATCTCGACGGTTTTTCATACAACCCTTTACTAATCATTAATAATCAGGATATTTCACAGATTACAGTTGTTAAAGATCCTACCATTACTGCAGCTTATGGTTCCAAGGCTTCAAACGGGCTTGTTATAATTGAAACTCTTGCACCTACTGCAGTTGAAACAGTTATCGATTTTGATTTCAGGAGTGGGTATTCACTTTCTCCTATACGTCAAATTCCACAGATGAATGCAGGTCAGCATAAAACATTGATTAGTGAAACGCTGGTTTCTTCCGGAAAATTTGAAGAACTGACTCTTATAGATTATCCTAACCTTTTCCTAAAACCGAGTGATGACAGGTTTATTGATTACCAGCATGACACTGAATGGCAGGACAATATTTTTACCAATTCGGTTTTTTCCAATTTAAATGTAAATGTTAAAGGTGGGGATGAAATAGCACGATACGGGTTATCATTCGGGTATATGAATGCTAATGGGATTATAAAAACGACCCAGTATGATGGGTTTAATCTTAGGTTTGTGAGTTTGTTAAATATCTTTCCCTGGTTGAAAATGGATGCTGGAATGTCATTAAATTACAGTACTTCCAATTTAAAGGAATCAGCAAAAGTACCTCAAACAAATCCTATTCTGGCAAGCCTTGCCAAATCGCCTATGCTGAATCCTTATCAATACGATAATGAGGGGAGAGAAATTCGACTACTGGCTCCTGTTGATGAAATTGGCGTTAGTAATCCTCAGGCTATAATTGACAACTATGAAGCATCGAATAATAATGTTCATTTTGTTTCCAATTTAGGAGCTGAAGCAACTCTCAAGGATAATCTTATCCTCAAATCAAATTTTGGCTTAACCTATAACGTGTTGAAGGAATTGATTTTTATGCCTAATCAGGGGATGGAGCTGTACTATGATGATGAAGCATTTAATGTATCTAAGGGAACATCCAATTCATTAACTTCTCTGTACAATAATACCTTTTTGAGGTATGAAAGCAACATTGGGAAAAATCATTATATTACAACAAACACAGGCGTTAACCTTTGGACAAATAAATTTGAACTTGATTGGGGATTGACAAAAAATTCACATCAAAACGACCAGTATCGTATGCTTCAGGATGGTACCAATAATCTTCGGGAGATAGGGGGTGAAAACCGTAATTGGAACTGGTTGTCGGTTTATGAGCGGATATTGTATACATACAAAGACAAATATCTTCTTTCAGGATCTGTTTCACTTGATGGCTCTTCCAGGGTGGGAGTAAATGCAGATAATACATTCAAAATTAATGATTTGCCTTTTGGCTTGTTTTATGCCGGAGGGGTTGGTTGGCGTGTTTCAAATGAGCCGTTCTTTAGAGATATATCCTGGCTGGAAGAGTTGAAGTTTAGATTTTCCTATGGTATAACCGGAAATGATGATATAGGAGAGACAAATGCTACAAATTATTACAATACCACAAAATTCAGGGAAACTGTAGGATTATATCCTGCACTGATTCCGAATGATGAACTTACTTATGAAACTGTTTCTCAGACGAATGCAGGGATGGATTTAGCACTGGCCGGTAACAGGTTTGTTACCAGTATTGACATTTATGAGTCTATTACTGAGAACATGCTCATATATACTCCTTTAAAATCATACCTTGGTTATGAATTCAGACCTGAGAATAGCGGAAAAATGCAAAACAGAGGTATCGACCTGGGAGTATTTTTTAGAATAGTCGAACGGCCTGCATTTAAATGGGATGTTCAAACTTCTCTTTCTACAGTGCAAAATGAAGTTCTTCAAATTGAAGGAAACAGATTGATTACAGCTCTTGAAGGCACCGAAATTATAAATGTACCTGGCGCTGAAGCCAACAGTTTTTATGGTTATCTGTTCGATGGAGTTTACAATACCACCGAAGAAGCACAAACAGCTGGATTGGTTAATGAACGGATGATACCCTATAGGGCTGGTGATGCAAGATTTACTGATATATCGGGACCTGAAGGAGAACCGGATGGTGTAATCAATAATCATGATAAAACGGTTATAGGTTCATCGTTACCAGAGTATTTTGGTGGTTTCTCCAATACCTTTACTTTAAAACGTTGGGAATTAAGTGCATTCTTTCAGTTTGCCCAGGGACAGGAAGTGTTTAATTATATCCGGTTTAAAAACGAAAGTATGAGCGGCCTGCAGAATCAAAGCACGAATGTGTTAAACAGGTGGCAGTACGAAGGACATGAAACCTCTGTTCCACGTGCTCTATGGAATGATCCTGTAGGTAATTCCTCTTTTTCAACCCGTTGGATAGAAGATGGTTCCTACATCCGTATTAAAAATATTTCTCTTAGTTACACAATACCACAGGAGTTTTTGTTTTTTAGAAATTCCAAGTTTTATGTAACAGCCAGCAATGTATTTACATGGTCTAAGTATTTAGGATATGATCCTGAATTTGCTTACTCCTTTAAACAAGCTGATCAGGGAATTGATTATGGTTTG